>NZ_JAVAXX010000010.1:0-64840 GCF_042709275.1 Bacillus sp. LR_5
GAGATACAATTCTATTTGATATTTAAGAAGAAGATACCAAACCATATTGGTATTTTCTCTTTATTTGTGTCTAAGAGCGTTTCCATACCAATTCATTTTGTTTTGTCTTAAATAGGTGAAACACACCCCGCCGACTGTCACCACTCCGCCTAGCAGAGAAATGAATGCGGGTATTTCACCTATCCACAACCAAGAAATAAGCAAGGCTAAAGCCGGTGTTGCATAAAGCGAAAGGGTTGCTTCTGATGAGCCGACGAGTGAAGTGACATATGCAAGGGCAAAGTAAGGCACGATTGTTGGCAGCAAACCTAAATAAACAATAGACAGTGTTGAGTTCATGGAAGCGTTTATCATCTCTCCGCCTAAGCCTGGCAGAAATATAAGCATAGGTATTGTTCCGCCCCAAATTGAAAATGTAACGAATCGGATAAAGCCATATTTTTTTATATAGCGGGGTTGAAAAACGAAATAAATACTCTCCGAAAAAGCGGCCAGCAGGATGAACAAAATGCCTTTCATTGAATAGGTATAGTCTCCAGACCCAAATGCAATCAATGACACACCCAATAAACTGATCATAGAGCCAATCCATTTCGTAAATCCAAAATGCTCTCTAAAAAACAGGCGGGATAACATGGCAGAAAAGATCGGTGCTGTGGTGACGAGTAAGCTTGCAACTCCAGCACTAACTGTTTTTTCACCAATATTCAGCAAAATGTGATAGAGTGCAAAACCTAAAAACCCTAACAGAAAAATGGCAGGAATGTCTTTCATGTCAGGCAAGCGCATCTGAGTCAAAACAGCAAAAAGCAATAATGCCATAGAGCCGATTAACAAACGAAATAAAGCAAGGTGTTCTGGTGTGTACCCTTCCAGACCTGCGCGAATTCCCGGAAAAGCTGATGCCCACAAACCGATCATCAGGCTGTTAGATATAATCATTTGAACTGTTTTCTTTCGCATATTTCTCACTCCTCTTTACAAAAACCAACCAGTTATTTAATGTGTTTCTATACTAATAAAGATTTGGTGATATGACTTCAACCAGTTAAACGAATTTTGACCCAACCAATTTAGTTGTAAGGAGACTGCTTTCATGAGCTTTCCAGAAGAAAAAAAGACGAAAAAGCTTCCTAAGTACAGACAAATCGTTCATTTTATTAAGGAGAAAATAGGAAATGGAGAGTGGCCAATTGGAAGCCAGATTCCAAGCCAGCGCACGCTTGCAAAAGACTTTCAGGTAAATCGAAGCACAGTGATTACGGCCTTAGAGGAATTAATGGCAGATGGGTTAATAGAAGGCAGAATGGGGAAAGGCACAGTTGTTATCAACAATACATGGACACTATTAGCTAAGAATTCTGCTCCTAATTGGGATCAATATGTAACCTCTGGAATTCAGCAGCCTAGCCAAAAAATCGTACAGGAGATAAACCAATCAGAATCAAATATGGATCTTATACAGCTCAGTAAAGGCGAACTTTCAACTGAGATTTTTCCTTTAACTGCTATGAAAGAGATGATGGGCAAGGTATCTCAAAACATGGAAGCATTCGGATATGAGGAACCAAAAGGATATTTTCCGTTGAGAGAGGCATTAAGCAACTATTTAAGAACCTTTGGCATCAATGCCTCATCTTCTTCCATTCTAATTGTTTCGGGAGCATTGCAAGCCCTGCAGCTGATATCGATGGGGCTTTTGCAAAGAGGATCAACCGTTTATCTTGATCAGCCATCTTACCTTTATTCATTACACGTATTTCAATCAGCTGGCATGAAACTGACTGGGATTCCTATGGATAATGAGGGACTTTTGCCGGGAAATCTTCATATCACAAGAGGGGAACGGGGAAGGGCTATATTATATACAAATCCTTGTTTTCATAATCCGACCGGTATTTTAATGTCGCAAAAGCGGCGGGAAGAAATCATTGCAGCTAGTGAGAATACACAGCTTCCCATTATTGAAGATGACATTTATCGCGAGTTATGGATAGATGAAATTCCGCCCTATCCTATTAAAACAATAGATAAAAATGGGCATGTGCTATACATAGGCAGTTTATCGAAAACATTAAGTCCGGGCTTGAGGATTGGGTGGATAGTCGGACCAGAACCGGTGATTGAACGTTTATCTGACATTAAAATGCAAACAGATTACGGATCCAGTTCATTATCCCAGAGAGTAGCGGCGGAGTGGTTTACATCCGGCCAATACCAGCAGCATTTAGAAAAGGTTAGACAGCAATTAAAGGTGAGAAGAGAATTGGCCTTGAGTGCATTAGAAACCCATTTGAAGGATGTTGCGACATGGAACATGCCAAAGGGAGGGTTCTTTGTCTGGATAAAAATATTGCCTTCAATATCAATGAAATTACTTTATACTAAAGCTTTATCAAAAGGGATTCTTCTCAATCTCGGCAGTATCTATGCTCAGGAAAAAGGGAATTATGTTCGCTTATCATATGCTTATGCATCCCTTGAAGACCTTCAAAAGGGGATTTATGAGTTGGGTTTAATGATAAAAGAATTGGCAAGTAAGTAACTTTTATATCCTTAAATGGATGTTTCACTAAAAAAGAGACCAAGCCTAATGATCGCTTGATCTGATAATAACAAGGGTTACTAGAATAGATCAAATCATGGCTCGGTCTTAAAAGGGTCATGTTTCTGAACGGAAGGTCTTTCCTATTTCTCTGCCTAAACCAAAATAATGTCTAAAATTATAGATCAGCGGACTCCATTTTGAAGGATTGATATGGTTTTCGTTCAATATGATACTCTCCTCGGCGTGAAAATGTAGTGCCTGTGTCTCTACAATCGCAAATGATGGCTCATATTCTGGGAACCGAATATGTTTGACTTCGGCTTCAATGTGAATAGGGCATTCTTTAATGCGTGTTGGTGAAACTGTTTTTGATTGTAAAGGTGTTAAGCCTGCTGACTCGTATTTTTCTTTTTTATATGTAAACCCGAGCTCTTTCTTCAAAGGCGGTATATTCTTTTTTCCGCTATAAGACGAAATTCTTTCAACGTTTTCCCATAATTCCGGGCCAGGCAAGTTTATGACGCATTCTTTGTGTCTTTCCAAATTTTCAATGGCTTTTCCTCCTAGCCCAACTCCAAGGACAATATAATTTCCAAGAGCCCAAGAAGAAGACATAGGACTGATATTAGTGGTTCCATCTTCATTCAATGTGGTAAGAAGAAATGTAGAGGTACCATAATACATGATGTTTGGTTTGATTTCTTTAAAATGAAGAGTATCTTGTTTTTCAATGTCCAACGTTTATTCCTCCTTGTCATCCTTATATTCATATTGTAAAGGTTTAACATTTCAACTATCATCGAAATATGAATGTAAGGAGGAAAATCATGAATCCTAATATCGCAAAAATCTCATCGTTGCTATCTGATCCCTCCCGTTCTTCCATTCTTCTCACCCTAATGGATGGAAGGATACATCCTGCGGGAGAGCTTGCATATCTCGCGAACATTAAACCTCAAACCGCAAGTTTTCACCTGAAAAAATTGCTTGAAGAAAAGCTGATCAGTGTAGAGAAGCATGGAAGACATCGGTATTACAGATTGTCTAACTCTGATACTGCAAACATGATTGAGCAATTGCTTCGTATTGCGCCTAAAGCCAAAGTCACATCTTTAAAAGATTCAAAAGAGAAAAGTGACTTGCATTTCGCCCGCACCTGTTATGATCATCTGGCAGGTTATGTGGGTGTGCAAATGACACATTCACTAGTTGAGCAGGGAATATTAAAAAAAGTCGATTTAAACTTTGAGGTGACTTCAGAGGGTTCTTTGTTCTTTTCGAAGTTAGGCATCAATGAAGAGCACCAACGACATAAGAGGAGAGCATTTGCCCGCTGCTGTTTGGATTGGAGTGAGCGGCAGCATCATATTGCAGGGGCGTTAGGAAACGCCTTATTGGTGCGCATGTTAGAAGAAGAATGGATCGTTCGTATGCCGAAAACGAGAGCGGTTAGGATGACACAAAGCGGGAAAACCGCATTTGAGAAATACTTCAAAGTGAATATTTAGGGAACTTTTTAATAAGAGAATGAGAAAGAAGGAGTAAGATTCGTTAAAATCTTACTCCTTCTCATTATCTCGAAGTTGCTTGATTACCCATTGCAATAGAGATGCGATTCCAACTGTTTATTTGATTGATGATGAGAACAAGGTCAACATATTGTTTTTCATCGTAATGTTCTCGCACTCGATGATACAGCTCATCAGGAACCCTTTTAGAGGGAATGAGCGTGATGTGTTCAGATAGTTCGAGCGCTGCTTTCTCTTCAGGTGAATAAAAATCACATTCATTCCAAGCATGTAAACAGTAAATTCGCTGTTCAGTTTCGCCCATTTTGCGGGCATCAGAAGTATGCATATCTAAGCAGAAAGCACAGCCGTTTATTTGAGAAACTCTGATTTTAATTAGCTCTCTCGTCGTTCGGTTAATTGAAGATTGTTTCGTGTATTTCTCCATATCCATCATCATCTTCATACCTTCAGGTGCAACATCATAGTAGGATACTCTTTGACTCATAAGGCAAGACTCCTTTCCTTAAGATACATAAATTGTATCCCGACATTGATCATTTTACCAATGTACAGTTCGTATGGCGTCTATTTCACTATCTTTTGGCAAGAAGCTGCTTTGAATAAAAGTAAGGATAGCCAACAATGATGAGTGGAGCTGCTAATGCAAGGAGTATCCATGAACCTGAGTGACTGTCTCTAATGACTCCAATGAATATACAAGTACCGATGAGAAAATATAAAAAAGCACCTAAAAACCAATACATATTCATTCCTCTTTTTCTTTACACGTTCTCTTTGATTGAGCATTTTTGTTTCTATGCTTGTCTGTTTTTTCGTTCACATTGCTTAATCGATCAAGGCACTGATTTTTTAACACTTTCTCAGTTCGGATTCCTTTTCTCTTTAATGATAAAATTGTGAGATCAATCGATTTCAATGATGATCATTCCTTCAATGAATAGTGAGTTCCTCATTATTTTAAATGTAAATTTGGAAAGATAAAACGTACATAAAGGCAGAATGCTTATGTACGTTTGGGCAATGCTCGTATGTTGGGAGCATCTAATGGTTCACTGCACCTTGGTATTGTTGTGTTCCTTCTCTTCCTATAAAATGATTGGATAAATGTATGTTGCACGTTCAATGAAATGGGTTCGATTTTCATTAGTCTCTGTTCAGTTAAACTGGTAAAGGAAGTGGATGAGGTTTGCAGATAAGGAATCCTATCAAAGAAAAATACTACCCGCATGATAGGCGGGCATTAAATATGCTTGCACTCAGAGTGCCGGGCCTGGCTTTTATTCTCATGATCTATGTTGCCTCTATCGTGCTGCAATTTCTTAATGGGAGCTGGTCCATTTTATTGCTTCATGTGTTTACGGTATTGACCGCCATCTTTGCTTTGATGCATTGGCATTCATATCGCTGGGTTAAGAAAAGGGTGATTCTGTACTTCGCATTACAAGGTTTGATCACTTTTACACTTGCTAATGTCATGTCAGGCTTCTTAGTGCTGATCATCATTGGCCTTTATGCATTTTTGATCGGACAGATTATAGGCATGGCAGACAGAAGAAAGACGTTCCTCATCCTTTATTTATTGCTTCTGCTGTCAATTAATGTACTATACCATATTCACAAAGGTGAATATTTGCATTTTCTTGTCATAGCCGTACCTATTATGATTGTGATTATCACATATGCCGCTACATTTTTTGCCCAAGTCGATGAAAAGATAAAAGCGCAGCTGACTCTTGAAAGGCTGGAGCTGGCTCATCAGCAGGTAGAACAGCTGACACTGCAAAACGAGAGACAGCGTATGGCCAGGGACTTACATGATACACTTGCTCAAGGGCTGGTTAGTTTAAACATGCAGCTGGATGCGATTCATGTTCATCTCGCCAAAGACAACACAGAGAGAGCAAAAGAAATCGTTCAACAATCTATGAATAGAGTGAAAAGCACATTAGCTGATGCACGTTCAGCGATTGACGATCTGCGCAGCAAATCAGAAGAAATCGGTTTTTTAAAAGAAAGAATTACCTCTTTAATGGATCATTTTCAGGAGTCAACAGGCACGGCTTGTTTTGTAGACTACAGGTTACATCAGGTGTTAGACGTTCGTACAGCTGAAAACTGTTATTACATCATTGGAGAATGCATAACGAATGCAGCAAAGCATGCCGAAGCAGAAACGATCTGGGTATCCATTTGGGATGATGAAAAAGGGAGACTGCATCTAACTGTCAAGGACAATGGCAAAGGATTTAATGTTGAGAAGGGAAAGAAAAAGAGAGGACATTATGGGCTTCTTGGTATACAAGAACGCGTCAGAGCAATGAATGGCCAATTCTATATAAAGAGTACAAAATCTATAGGAACACACATCGAGATTAACGTACCAATTCAGGGAGAGATGCAGGATGAATAAGGTTTTAGTCGTTGATGACCATCTTGTCGTGAGGGAAGGTCTGAAGCTTTTAATTGAAACGAATGATCACTACACCATCATAGGAGAGGCGGAAAATGGCAAAGCAGCAGTCCGCCTTGCAGATGAATTAAAACCAGATATCATTCTCATGGATTTGTATATGCCTGAGATGAGCGGGTTAGAAGCCATTAAACAAATAAAAGAAAAACACGACATCCCCATCATTATTTTGACTACGTATAATGAAGATCACTTAATGATCGAAGGAATTGAATTAGGGGCGAAAGGATATCTATTGAAGGATACGAGTTCAGAAACCCTTTTTCATACAATGGATGCAGCAATAAGAGGAAACGTGCTATTGCAGCCTGATATCTTAAAACGTCTGCAAGAAGTCCAATTGGAGCGGATGAAGAAGCAGAGCAGTGATACGCAGCTGACAGAAAAGGAAGTCATTGTTCTAAAAGCCATTGCTAAAGGTCTTAAAAGCAAAGCGATTGCCTTTGATTTGGGTGTCTCTGAGAGAACTGTAAAGTCTAGATTAACGTCCATTTACAATAAATTAGGCGCGAATTCAAGAACTGAGGCAGTGACGATTGCCATGCAAAGAGGCATTCTGACATTAGACGAATAACATCATATATTTGAAATTTGCCCAAACGTACATGCCCGAATGTACGTTTTTTTTATTTCATTGTCAACTACAATGAGAAAGCAAAGAATGTTATCAAGCAATGAGCTGAAAGGAGATTATCATGTCTAGAATGTTATATAAATTAGGAGGATGGGTTGCTCGCAATCGCATAAAAGTAATATGTGCGTGGATCGTTGTGTTAGTTGCTTCGGTAGGCCTTGCAATCACGTTAAAACCAAGTTTTTCTGAGGATATGTCCATACCTGACACACCTTCGGAAAAAGCGATGGATATCATTCAAAAAGAATTTCCTCACGGTCCTGATAAAGGGAGCATACGGGTGATTTTCGGAGCTGAAGATGGAGAGAAACTTACTGCAGAGTCAGCCAAAAAAGCAATCGAAAATACGTTCAAGGAAATCAATAAAGATGATTCTGTTGACTCGATTGCAAGTCCTTTTGTTACAGGAACAATCGCGAAAGATGGCACCGTTGCCTATGCTGATATCAAGTATAAATCTTCAGCAGATGATATAAAAGATTACTCTATCAAACACTTAAAAGACAGTTTGAAATTGGCTGATGACGAGGGATTACAAACTGAGCTAAGCGGAGATGTACCAGGAGCCGAGATGGAGATAGGCGGAGTGTCTGAAATTGTCGGCATTATTTTGGCCTTTGTCGTTTTAGCCATTACATTCGGCTCCTTATTAATAGCAGGTTTGCCGATTTTAACTGCACTGATTGGATTAGGTGTAAGTATTGGACTTGTTTTGATTGGGACACAAGTATTTGATATTGCTTCCGTTAGTCTTTCATTAGCCGGAATGATTGGCCTTGCTGTTGGGATTGATTATGCTTTATTTATTTTTACGAAGCACCGCCAGTTTTTAGGCGAAGGTATACAAAAAAATGAATCAATCGCGAGAGCTACAGGAACAGCTGGGAGTGCAGTTGTTTTTGCCGGACTTACTGTTATTGTCGCACTTTGCGGATTGACTGTCGTTGACATTCCTTTTATGTCTGCAATGGGACTGACAGCAGGGCTTAGTGTATTGTTAGCTGTCCTCGCTTCAATCACGCTTGTGCCTGCCGTTTTGTCGATAGCGGGGAAACGGATGGTTCCGAAATCAAACAAGAAAAAAGAAAAACAAAGCGCTGAAACAAATGTCTGGGGACGCTTTGTCACAAAAAATCCTATCATGCTAAGTGTATGCAGCATTCTCATTTTGCTTGTTATTAGTATCCCATCTATGCATTTGGAGCTGGGCTTGCCTGATGCAGGGATGAAAGCGAAGGATAATCCAGATCGCCGGGCTTATGATTTGCTTGCCGACGGTTTTGGAGAAGGATTTAATGGTCAGTTAACAATCGTAGCGGATGCCACAAGTGTAACAGAAAATAAGGCGGAAGCCTTCGCAGATGCAGTGAAAGAAATAAAGGAACTAGACCATGTAGCGAGTGTCACGCCTGCAATGCCTAATAAAGAAGGGAACTTTGCCATCATTACGGTAGTTCCTACAACAGGTCCAAATGATGCAGCAACGAAGGATTTGGTAAAGGATGTACGCAGCTTATCAGATAAAAATGGGGTAGATTTGCTCGTTACTGGATCGACTGCAGTGAATATTGATATTTCAGATCGCCTTAATGATGCGATACCGGTGTTTGCTGTACTCATTGTTGGTTTTGCGTTTGTATTGCTGACAATCGTATTCCGTTCGTTGCTTGTGCCTCTTGTTGCTGTTGCGGGTTTCATATTGACGATGACAGCCACTCTTGGAATCTGTGTATTTGTTTTACAAGACGGGAATCTCATCGACTTTTTCAAAATACCTGAAAAAGGGCCGATACTCGCGTTCTTGCCGATTTTATCTATTGGGATACTGTTTGGATTAGCCATGGATTATCAAGTATTCCTTGTAAGCAGAATGCGTGAAGAATATGTGAAAACAAAGAATCCAGTACAAGCGATTCAAGCTGGATTAAAACACAGCGGTCCTGTTGTCACCGCAGCCGGCCTGATCATGATATTCGTTTTTGCTGGATTTATCTTTGCTGGTGAAGCTTCTATTAAAGCCAACGGATTGGCTCTTTCCTTTGGTGTGCTCTTTGATGCATTTATTGTACGAATGACACTGATTCCAAGTGTAATGAAGCTGATGGGGAATGCAGCCTGGTATTTGCCAAAATGGCTAGACAAGATTA
This sequence comes from Bacillus sp. LR_5, assembly GCF_042709275.1. Lineage (NCBI taxonomy): Bacteria > Bacillati > Bacillota > Bacilli > Caryophanales > Bacillaceae > Bacillus > Bacillus sp. LR_5. The sequence goes on from NZ_JAVAXX010000010.1 coordinate 9,332, forward strand.
TTCCGAATGTGGACATAGAAGGGCATCAACTCACGAAGGAAATACAGCCAGAAATAGATCATGAACAAAAGAAACAAATCATGTAATAGAAAAAGCAGATCATTTATGATCTGCTTTTTTTGCTTAACATTTATTCCCTGATCATGTTGTAGGCGATTCTATGGCCACTCAATGTGGTAGTATTTAGAAGGTGAAGCCGCCATTTTGTTTTTGCGCAGGTAGAGGACACCAAGCGGTATAGGGTGTGTTTAATCAAGTTAGCCGAGATAATGTTTCAATCTCTCTAAACCTATTCTCAACTCGTCTAATGATTCTGTTGAAGAAAGCGCAACACGCAAATACTTATGAGGAGTGGCAGAGCCGCTCAGAAAGCGATCGGAATGAAATGCACGGATTCCATGTTCCTTCAAATCTGTTTCCAGCTGTAACGCATCGGTATAATCATTGATGGAAAGCCACCGATAAAAACTGAGAGGATGTCCATTCAGCTCTTGTTCAGGAAAAAACTCTGCAAACATATCATTAGCTGACCGGGCAAGCTGTTTTTTTCGAGAAACAATATTGTGCGCTTTTCCTGATAAGATCAGCTCTGTTATCACCTCTGCATCAAAAGAAGACGTTTTTACATTAATATTGAACATCGCCTGATGGATTTTCTCGCGCAAGGCATCCCCATAGACCATATAGGCCACTCTTAACCCTGAACAGATTGACTTAGAGGTGCCGCAAATATATACGCTTTGTTCGGGAAGCAAGTTGAACATGGGCTCCTGATAATCAGAGATCAAGCCTGCGGTCATAAACGCATGAATATCGTCCTCAATCAATAGTAAACGGTGCTTGCGGATGACTGCCGCGATTTCTATTTTTCTAGCATTCGACATCATGACAGTAGTTGGGTTACAGCAAGAGGGCATCAGAAAAATGCCATGAATGTTGAGTTGAGTACATTGCTTTTCTAGTTCGTCCGGCAGCATTCCATACTCATCTCCGGGAATCGGCACTAGCTGAATGTGGTGCATTTTTGCAAGTTCAATAAAGTTTGAATACGTGTATAAGTCAGTGGCAATTCGATTCCCTGGCTCAAACAGCGCGGCCAATGAAATGGCCAGCGCATTTTGGGCACCGGAAACAATGGCGATATGGTCTTGGTCAGTTTGAATGCCAAACGATTTCATCCAGTTTAGCCCTGCTGTTTTTTGATGCAGAATGCCTGTTGGATCATTGTAATTGAGTAACTGTTCTACGTAATGTTTACTCGCAACCTGTTGAATGACCTCAGTTACAATTTGATTGGTTTCTTCAAAAGAGGCGATTAAACCGAGATCGATACAGTTGGTGATTTTATCTTTAGAAATCGTAATTGAACGAGCGGCACTAGGAGAAACAAAGGTTCCCTTTCCGGTGACCGCATAAATCAGTCCCTTCACCTCACACACTTTATAGGCTCGGGTAATTGTAGTGAAGTTTAAGTCAAGAAAGTCAGCCAATTCTCGCTGCGGAGGAAGCTTTGTACCCGGTGCTAAAAAACCGTTTTTGATATCGTGTTCAAGCAGTACAGCGATTGATTCATAAAAAGGCCGCTTTAATGCTTTTCTTTCAGGCTTCCAAGACATTGGATAATTGTCGAATGAATTGACTGGCATAATCCACCTCTATTGTCTAAATTCCCACAAATGGTTTCTGAGGAGTGCAGCAGGTTCTCTATTATTATACATAGGATAATTGTAATCCATACAATTATCTTGTTTGTTGTATGGATTTTATATGGTACTTTAATATAAAATGTTTCAAGGTGTGAATCTTATGACAAAAAGAAATCAAGTAGGGGCTGCATTTCGTTCGGCCTTCCCGTATACGATTCCGATTTTTGCCGGATTTTTATTTTTGGGAATTGCCTATGGAATCTTTATGCATTCTTTAGGGTTTAGTGCAATTTATCCGATCATCATGAGTTTTATTATATTTGCAGGATCGATGGAGTTTGTTGCCGCCCATTTTTTGCTGGGCGCGTTCAACCCGATGAATGCTCTTTTTTTGACGTTGATGGTAAATGCCCGGCATTTGTTTTATGGAATTTCCATGTTGGATAAGTACAGGGGGACTGGAAAGAAGAAACTTTATCTGATTTTCGGAATGTGCGATGAATCATTTTCTATCAATTATACCGCTAATGTTCCAGCGAATGTTGACAAGGGCTGGTTTATGTTTTTTGTGACGCTGCTTAATCATTTATATTGGGTCGCGGGAGCAGCGATAGGAGGTATTTTTGGATCGTATGTGAAGTTTAATACCGAAGGGCTTGAATTTGTGATGACCGCGCTCTTTATTGTGATCTTCATAGAACAGTGGATGAAAGAGAAAAAACACCACAGTGCTCTCGCAGGACTTGGGCTTTCTGCTGCCAGTCTTATCATTTTTGGAGGAAACCATTTTATTATTCCAGCTATGCTTGCCATTTTAGGGATACTTACTGTTCTAAGAAAACCATTAGAGAAAGCTGAGGTTTCCGTATGACGATGAGTATAACGCAGCAAATCATTACCGTTGCTATGGTCGTGCTTGGCACAATGCTGACACGGTTCCTCCCATTCATGATTTTCCCATCTGGCAAACCGACACCGAAATATGTACAATTTCTAGGGAGAGTGCTGCCATCAGCGGTAATCGGGCTTCTGGTTATTTATTGTTTTAAAGATGTGAGCCTACTTTCTGGAAGTCATGGCATCCCTGAATTGATTGGGGCAGCTGCCGTTGCACTGCTTCACTTTTGGAAGAAAAATATGCTTCTTTCCATAGCGGGGGGAACCGTTGTCTATATGGTTCTGGTACAATTGGTTTTTTGAACGAGTTGGTTTTGAACCGGCATCAAAGTCTGAACCCAGCTATGGGAGCCTATCGAAATGATCATGATTTTATTGAACTTGAACAACATATGTAAGACACAAGCTTATTATTTTGGAATCAACGCCGTGCCAATGCAAATAGCAGCTGCAATGTTTGCTGGTCATTTAAAAAAGTATTTACGGTAATCGGAGGATTTATCATGTCAAAGAAAGTTTCTTCTTCCTATATCATCATTATAGGATTAATGCTATTTGCATTGTTTTTTGGAGCAGGAAATCTCATTTTCCCGCCTATGCTTGGTCAAATGGCTGGAACAAATGTATGGATCGCCAATGCTGGCTTCTTAGTGACAGGAGTTGGCTTGCCATTGCTGGCAATGACAGCATTTGTTTTTTCAGGTAAACATAATCTACAATCGTTAGCCAGCCGTGTGCATCCAGTGTTTGGAATTGTGTTTACGACGATTCTCTATCTGGCAATCGGGCCTTTTTTCGCAATCCCGAGATCCGGGAACGTATCGTTTGAAATTGGAGTAAAACCTTTTTTATCAGATGATGCAGGCCCTGTTGCATTGATCATATTTACGATATTATTTTTCACAGTTGCATGTCTGTTATCACTCAACCCTACAAAAATTATTGATGTAGTCGGAAAATTTTTAACGCCAATTAAATTGACATTTATCGGATTGCTTGTAGTGGTAGCTGTTGTCCATCCAATCGGAACAATTCAAGCACCATCAAAAGGGTATACATCACATGTGTTTTTTAAAGGCTTTCAGGAAGGGTACCTGACTCTGGATGCCCTTGTAGCGTTTGTTTTTGGAATCATCATCGTGAATGCTATTAAAGAACAAGGTGCTGCCACCAAAAAACAGCTGGTGATCATTTGTGCAAAAGCAACTGCGATTGCTGCGACACTCCTAGCCCTTATCTATACGGCCCTTTCATATATGGGGGCCTCCAGCGTTGAAAAGCTGGGGCTTTTAGAAAATGGAGCCGAGGTTTTGGCTAAGGTTTCATCCTATTATTTTGGATCCTATGGTTCCATCATATTGGGCTTAATGATTACAGTAGCATGTCTGACAACAAGTGTCGGACTGATCACAGCGTGCTCTTCCTTTTTTCATGAATTATTTCCGCACATTTCGTATAAAAAAATAGCTGTAATGTTAGCAGTGTTTAGTACGCTTGTCTCAAATATAGGGTTAACACAGCTCATTAAGGTGTCCATGCCTGTCTTAATGACGATGTATCCAATCGCGATTTCCTTAATCTTTTTAACGTTTTTGCATTCTGTATTTAAAGGGAAGGCTGAAGTGTATCAGGGCAGTTTACTGTTCACGTTTATCATTAGCCTATTTGACGGTTTGAATGAAGCTGGGATAAAAATTGAAGTCGTAAATCGCATTTTCACTCAGATTCTTCCTATGTACAGCATAGGGCTGGGATGGCTCATTCCAGCTATTATAGGGGGAATAGGCGGCTATATACTGAGTATGTTCCGAACAAAAAGATCATGATAAGCGCATTTATAAAACGAATAAAGGCTTAATAGCGCCACTCATCTTCATAAATATTTTGGTTTCCCTGGTCAGGGTACTAAAGAGTTGAACAATTACTCAGATCTGCAGGTGGAATAAAGCTCTTGTCCGCCTGCTTAATTGGGGGGAAGAAGATGGCTGATCAAAGAGAAGCTTTGTGTATGAGATTAGCAGAAATAGATAAACATGAAATATCGATACTTCGTGAGTTCCAGTTAGAACGGGAGAAGATCTTTTCAAGCTTAAGAGCATTAGAACGGGCTAGTAAAGAAAAGAAGCTCCCATCTCAAGTCGCGCTCGAACAAACAGCAAATGATGTAAAGACATATCGTGTAACATCAAAACCAATCCAACAAAAAAAAAGAAGACAGGGCAGAGCTGAATCAAAAGCCTCTCGTGAAGCAGCATTACACATATTAAAGCAGCAGGATAAGCCAATGAGCAGTATTGAGCTGAAAAGAAAGATTGAGAAGGAAACTGGTGTGCACATCTCTAATATGACATCATTTATGAATACTTTAATGAAAATGCACCCAGAGGTGAAAAAACCTTATAGAGGACAATATAGAATGATTTGATTCTTGCGTGGTATTCGGTTTCTGATTTCCAAAGACTGAGCTTCATATTGTCTGATGCTGGGCGCATAACAAGGTATCCTTGCTATTACGAATGTAGAACGGTGACTAAGGTAGTGGCAGGGAATGTCATTTTCACATGATACCAAGGGTTGTGAATACCTTGGTATTTTTTTGTACGGTGTTGTGAAGTGAGCTGAGCTGCTGTCCGAAAACTGCCGCCTAGTCATTAGGGTTGGTTCATGTAGAAAAATAGAGCCCGATTAGAGAGACTCTATTATTGGAAAATATCCATACGGATACAATTCACTTCCTTATGAACCACTCACCATCTGTTTCACTGATAAAACATAGCGGTATTAGTGAATTCCGCTTTACTATCTGGAACACCCCCTTCCTTGAAGCCTGTGTTTGAAGCTCGACATTAAAAACGCAATCAAAATACATGAATCACGTAAATGACAATAGGCGGGATCAACAGGGACGGCAGCAGATTCAGCGTTTTAAACTTCTTAATTCCCAGAATGCTTAACCCTGAGCTGAGGATGAGTATGCCTCCTACAATTGTGATTTCGTTGATAAGGTCTGTATTGATTGCGCTCTCCATTACTTTAGCAAATAAATAGATGGAGCCCTGCCAGACAAATAATACAATGGCAGCCGCTGCGATTCCAAAACCAAAAGTCGAAGCAAGCACAATGGAGGTAATGCCATCTAACATCCCGTTTGTCAGGAGATACGTATAATTTTTATTTAGAGCCGCTTCAACAGGGCCCAATATTGACAGAGAACCTATACAAAATAATAAGATCGCAGTTGATAAACCCTCCGCTAAATTGCTTTTAGAGAATTTATTCACCAGCTTGTTGAATCGTAATTCCAGATTGATGCTTTGGCCAAGCAAACCTCCAAGGGCCAAACTCACGATAAAAAGAATGGGGTATTTACTATCAGGCAAATGCTGTGTAATCGCGTTGATCCCCAGCGCGACTGCAGCGAATCCCATTGCCTGCATCAGGATATCCTGGTATTCATCTTTAATGCCTTTTTTGAATAACCCGCCAATTATACTTCCTGCAATGATCATCACTGTGTTAAAAATGGTCCCAAACATAAGCTTTCTCCTCCAATAATGATTCCTGCATAAAAAATAAACCCTCAAGTTAGTAGAGAGTCAAGGGAGATTAAAAACATATTCATGAAATTTATTTGATGGGCAGCAGGATTTCAGTCACATAATTGTCTAGATTATTTGTAATCCCATAATCAATGAGTGTGATTTCGATTGAGTCTCCCGCTATCTCATAATGATGTTCGTTCATATATGCCAGTAACTGTTTGTAATATGGTTCGGCTTCTGGATGTGACCCTTTAAACCTGATTTGCAGATAGTCTCTTGGAGGAAAAATGATTTCGGATGAAGTTTCTTCATTTTCATCTTCAAGAATCATGAATATGCTGGAATATTTGTCGAACTGATTTGCTATTACATTTGCTGCTGAAATAGATAAACCGATCTTGCCTATAAATATATCCTCGTTCACATTCAGATGAGTTCTCAATTTGGCTAATGAATGTTCGATATCATGGCCGAGAATATACTCATGCTGTAAATAAGCCACACGTAATGCGGGAAGTTTGATTTTTGTAATGTGATGTAACGGCGTGTGGACGGCATCTTCTATTTGCATGATGCGGCGGGAGATCTTTTTTTCTATGCGTTCCAATTCTCTTTTTTTGCGATCAATTTCAGTTTGCTGGCTTTTCAGTAAATGAATCAGAGTGTTTGTATTTTGAGAATTATAAAAATCAAGAAGTTTATTGATTGGCAGGCCTAAAGCTCTCAAATACTTGATGGTATCCAACCGCTCGAACTGTTGGGTAGAATAATATCTATAGTTCGTATGCTCGTCTTTATATTCCGGTTTCAAAAGACCAATTTCATCATAGTACCTAAGCGCAGAGACTTTCACATTGAATAGCTTTGAAACTTCTCCAATCGAAAAAAATTCCTTCATTTTAACAACCTTTCTGTTCATATGATTTATACATTCACATTATATAGTAAGGCGCGATAATGTCCGAACAAATTGACATTATCGAGGATAAAAAACATTTTTGAACAAACGGCATAAAGAAAAAGCTCCTTTTAAAAAGGAGCTTTTTCATTCTTCAAAATAAGGATTCACATGGATGAGCACTTCTTCAACATCTGGAAACTGTCTTTTGATTTCATTTCGGATTTCGCGGGCAATATCGTGTCCCTGTTTAATCGTCAAATCATGGTCCAAAGATAGACGGACATCAAGCAATTTATAGTGGCCATGTTCTCTCGCGCGGATTCTATCGATTCGCTTTACTTGATCACATTGAAAAATAACAGCTTTATATTCCTCTATCAGCTCGGGAGCAACACTTTTCTCCATAAGAACATCAACAGACGGCCTGATTAATTCCATTGAAATCTTAAAAATAAGGTAAGCCACGATTGCACTGGCAATTGCATCGGCGTACAACAGATAGGACCATCCGCGGGTGTTTCCGATAATCGCCAATAGGACGCCGATAAAAGCGGCAAGAGAGGCAACGATATCGCCTTTATGATCGTATGCAATCGCTATAATCGCTTTGCTGTTCCATTTTTCCCCCTGCTTTATGGAATAACGATATAGGATCTCCTTAGCCACGTACGAAATCAGAGCTGCAAACAATGCGCTGTATTGTGGAACGCTTGGCCCTTCAACAAAGGACAGAATCGCTTCTATTAGGATATAAACGGATACGACCACTAAGATAATTCCTACAATCGCCTCACTAATGACTTCAGCTTTTCCATGCCCAAAAGGATGGTCTTGATCAGGCGGTTTATTGGAAATGCCGATCACTGCCAGGACAGCAATCGAAGCAACGACATCCGCTGCGGAATGGATTCCGTCTGCAAAAACAGCTTCACTATCGCCTATCAGCCCAAAAAAGACCTTTCCTGCCATTAAGATCAGATTGGCTATCAATGCAATCAAAGCAACCTTTTTGCTTATTTGTTCTCTTTCACTTGCCATTTTTTCCTCCTATAAAACTGCACAAAAAAATAGGAGTGCTTTTTATTCGCTCTCCGTATCCTTTCTTGTGTAATCACTTTGCTTATCATACCAATTCCATTTCGAGTGGGTCTATAGCAACGTTGTTTCCTGTTTACTAATAAATAAGGTGAAAGAAAAAAAGTTGGAGCCGGGCTAAAAGATCACACAGCAAACAAATAGGTTCTTATGTAACAAGCGTTGATGGTCAACTAAAATTCTGCTTCAGTGAAAAATTTCCACTTTATTTTTAAAAACCTGTTGACATTAGAACATCCGTATTTTATTATTATCTCATATTCAAGATATTTTAATTCAAGATAAAATGCTAACGATTCAAGCGTAAACCTGCGTGTTGCTGAATAATGCAAAGAATCTCAATCATTGTAAGTTCTTTTGTATTTTGTGCAATGTGATTTTTTATAAAGTAATATCTCGAATTCGAGATAAAAGGGGTGTGTCGTAAATGACTGAATTTTCACAGCTAGTCAAAGAAAGAAGATCTGCAAGCAACTTCCTTCCAGATCATCCAATCACGAAAGATGAACTTAATGAGATGTTTGAATTGGTTGCATTGGCTCCATCGGCTTTTAATTTGCAGCATACAAAATATGTGACGGTTCTAGACCCGGATGTAAAAGAAAAGCTGAAACAGGCCGCAAACGGACAATATAAAGTGTTTAGTTCATCTGCGGTTCTTTTGGTATTAGGGGATAAGCAGGCATATCAGCAAGCGGCTGACATCTATGAAGGATTAAAGGTGTTAGGGGTATTAAATAAGCAAGAGTATGATCACATGGTTCAAGACACCGTTTCGTTTTATGAAAACAGGGGAGAACAATTTAAGAGAGATGAGGCGATAAGGAATGCTTCACTTTCAGCGATGATGTTTATGCTGAGCGCTAAGGAAAAAGGCTGGGATACCTGCCCTATGATCGGCTTTGATGCGGAAGCCGTGAAACAGATTTTGAATATAGATGATCAATTTGAGGTTGTCATGATGATTACAATTGGGAAAGAAAAAACAGAGAGCAGAAGGCCGCGCGGCTATCGGAAGCCTGTAAATGAGTTTGTCGAGTATATCTAAATGAACGTTTAAAGGAGCGGATAAAAATGGCTAAAAAAACGATGGGAATCCATCATATTACAGCAATTGTCGGTCACCCTCAAGAAAACGCAGATTTCTACGCAGGAGTCCTGGGGCTTCGATTGGTCAAGCAAACGGTCAATTTTGATGATCCAGGCACGTATCATCTTTATTTTGGAAATGAAGGCGGGAAGCCGGGAACAATCATCACCTTCTTTCCGTGGGCGGGAGCCCGCCGAGGCATCATTGGAGATGGGCAAGTTGGCGTGACTTCTTATGTGGTGCCGAAGGGAGCTTTGGCTTTTTGGGAAAAGAGACTTGAAAAGTTCAACGTTCCATACACCAAAATCGAGCGTTTTGGAGAACAATATGTAGAATTTGATGATCCGCACGGCCTGCATGTAGAAATCGTGGAAAGAGAAGAAGGAGAAGCCAATACGTGGACGTTCGGAGATGTAACACCTGATGTTGCCATTAAAGGCTTTGGCGGTGCAACCCTGTTATCAGCGCAGCCTGATAAAACCGCTGAGCTATTAGAAAACATCATGGGGCTGGAACGAGTCGGCATGGAAGGAGACTTCGTTCGTTATCGTTCTGCCGGTGATATCGGAAATGTGATTGACCTTAAATTAACGCCTATTGGCCGCGGGCAAATGGGAGTCGGCACGGTGCATCACATCGCTTGGCGTGCTAGCGATGACGAAGATCAATTAGATTGGCAAAGATATATTGCTTCTCACGGATACGGTGTGACTCCTGTTCGGGATAGAAACTATTTTAATGCGATTTACTTCAGAGAACATGGGGAAATTCTGTTTGAAATCGCAACTGATCCGCCGGGCTTTGCACATGATGAATCACCAGAAACAATGGGTGGGAAATTGATGCTGCCTGTGCAGTATGAACCGCATCGAACACAAATTGAACAAGGGCTGCTGCCGTTTGAAGTGAGAGAGTTGGATTGATTTTAATGAATGCTGACGCATGATGAAAATAAAAGGCATATATTCAACAGATGATTGCTGGACGGTACTGGCGGCAAAGAGTCAGACTGGTGCCTTTCAGCATATCATGTTACATGAAAAATAAGGAGAGATAAAAATGGAAGATGCAGGACTATTGCTTATTCGTATTATGATTGGTGTGGTGTTTCTGTTTTATGGATCACAAAAATTATTCGGCTGGTTTGGCGGATACGGGATTAAAGGAACCGGACAATGGTTCGAGTCAATTGGGGTTAAACCAGGTAACGTCGCGGCCGCTTTATCAGGTCTTGGGGAATTAGTAAGCGGAATTCTATTTATTTTAGGTGTGTTCCTCCCGCTTGGAGCTGCTATCATCACGATCATTATGTTAGGTGCTATCGTAAAAGTCCATGGAGCGAAAGGATTTGCGAATGGCGCCGGCGGTTTTGAATATAACGTGGTGCTGATTGCAGTCTCCATCGGGGTTGCACTCATCGGTTCAGGGACTTACGCTTTGCATTTTTAATACGAAAGTATCTAAGAACAGTTACCGGCATGCGGTAACTGTTCTTTTGTTTTGCGATTTTCGGGCAAACGTGCAGGTACCCTGCAAAGCAAAAAAGCGGATATAATAAATATAAATGTGTATAGTGAATGATACGTATCGATGAGCTTGGTCATGAAAGACAGACCAATTTGAAGGAGTAAATGGATGAAAGAGATGACAGAATTACATTCATTAGATGCTATAGAGAATTTTATTAAACAGTATCAATTCAGTTTTATCTATATATCAAGGCCCGGCTGTACAGTATGTCACGCTGTTCTGCCGCAGCTCAGAATAGTCTTGGATCAGTTTCCAAACATCACATTGGGGCATATCAATGCTGACGATGTAGAAGAGGTCGCCGGCAGATTTTCAGTCTTCACCGTCCCTGTGCTTCTTTTGTTCATCGATGGGACTGAGTTTCTGAGAGAAGCCCGTTTTGTTCATTTTGAACAGCTCGAAGAAAGGCTGAAAAGGGTTTATCGGTTATATGAAGATGAATAAAGCTTTACGCTTTCCAAATGAAAAGGAGCTTTCTGAAATTGGGCTGGAGCAAATGAATCAATATGTTCTGCATTATAGAATGAGGATCAATCATGGGATATAAGTGATTGATCCATCAGCACATCAGTATTCCTCACTTCATCATATTTTCAGCAGCCATTCTGTGGAATATCATTGGGCTTGCATAGAAACATCACATCAAATCCAGCAAATCATTTCTAAACAAACCAATAAGTGAAGCAAAAAAGGGTGTTACAAGGTGTAGCATCCTTTTTGATTTTTTAGAAACAGTAATATTCAAATGACCATTTGACACTTTGTATACAATTAGCATCCATAATGTAGGAAAGGGGCTTTATTAATGGAGAGCAAAGATGTTAAGAAAGAAGGGCATCATCGTGGGGATCGTCACAAGGGCAGGAGGCGGTTCACAGCATCATGGACCAAAAACTTTTCGCCGCGGCAGGGCCATTGCCTTTTTAGAGATGATGCATTTGAAGCGCGCGACTATTAAGCAGCAGTTAGAACAGCCGGAATTCCAATCTATCCAGCAAATGCTTGTCGGCGAATTAAAAGCCATTGATATGGTGATCAACGAATTTATCCAGTTATTTGAAATACATGAAAGTGAAGCAAAGGATGTATCCGGAAAAGGTGAAGATACAGAGGCATCTTCAGAAAATGGAGAGAAAGGAAAGGAACCGAATGAAACAAATGAACAGTTATATTGATTCAGTGTTTTCTAATGAAGATGATCTTTTGGAAGAAGTGGTTTCGTCCATCAAAGAAAATGGTATGCCTTCTATATCTGTATCTCTTTCTGCTGGAAAGCTGCTCACCATGCTTGGGTCCATTTCAGGCGCCAAACATGTTCTGGAGATTGGGGCACTCGGGGGGGATAGCGGGATTTGCCTTGCCAGAGGATTCGGGAAAGAAGGAACCTTAACCTCTCTTGAATTAAAGAAGGAATATGCCGAGTTAGCGCACAGCAATCTAACAAAAGCCGGCTTTGGCGGTCAAGTCACATATATGACAGGTGCTGCGTTGCAAAGCCTTGAACAATTGGTCAAAAGTGATAAGCGATTTGATTTTTTCTTTATCGATGCTGACAAAGGGAATTATGAACAGTACTTGACACATTGCATTGAGCTTGCAAAGCCAGGTGCTGTCATTGTTGCAGATAATGTGCTTGCAGGTGGCAGTGTGGCAGATCAAAAGGCTGCACCCCGGCGCCATACAGAAGTCATGAGGACATTCAATAAAACAGTGGCTCAGCATCCTCAGCTGGAATCCCTGCTGATCCCAATCGGCGACGGAATGACTGTTTAAAAAGTAAAGAAATAAACGAAAAACACCTGAGTGATTTCCTGACAAAAGGTGAGATACAAAAGCTGGAGAGGCACTTTCATCAAAATGTTTAAAAATTGGCTAAAAGCTTTTGGATAAGCTCTTGAAGTGAGTTTATCACTTGTTGACTCGAATATTGACTATTGGTGGAGCTTGTTTGACTAAAAAGGTTATATTGAAAAACAATTCCCTTATTCGATCCACCAACACCGGATTCTGATTTAGACATCGTTAGCGGACTGATAGAAAATGCGCCGCCAGTATTCGAGACGCTGTTTCCAGAAATAGAATGAATATTTGGATGTTTGTCCATTATATTTCTCCTCTCTCTGTATGAACTGCTTATTAGTTTACGCAGCGTGAGGATCGATTGGTTAAACGAAACGATAAAAAATAACGGAAAAAATCGAAAAGACGTCCAAAACAGGCGTCTTTTTAATGCGGCTTATGAGGACTTGGTTTTACATTCTCATTGATTTTATCAATTCTAACCCTAACTGGCCGTTTGCTTCTAATGTCGCTTTTTTGACATCCGGTAGGTACTCTCTGAAGTCTCAGTTGCAATTTCAATCTGATCAGCTGTAAGCCTCATTCTTTTTAAGTTTTCTGTATGTACATGTCTATTATCAATAACGATTCTCGCTTTTCCAGTTAGCCTTCACTTGAAGCCATTACATAAAGAGAGCAATCGTAAAGATTGCAGCTGCGATCAGTGTTTTGATGAGGTTGTGTTCGATGATGGGCTGAACGATAATCGTTCCGATAGAAATCCCGACATTCTCAGCAAGATGACATCAGATATAATGAGAACAAAATCTTCCCAAGTAAAGTTCATACTACCACTTGACCAGTTTAATTTAGATTTCTTTGAAATCCGAAAGGGTGGTCATTCATTCGTATAAGAATACCGGGCGGGTTCATTTGAGGATCATATTCACAGTCTCTCAACCATGACTGATTGTTGATTAGATGATATAAATGTATCTTATTAAAGCCCTTTATCAAACGCGATGGTTTCGACTTGTCTTGGGTACGAAATGTGAAGAAGCCCGTTTAACAGCTGAAGCTGCAATAAATGGGATTCGGTGGCTTCAGGAAGCTGAATAGTGCGCTCAATTTCGCCGTAATACCGTTCACGCAGCACCTCCATTTCGGCGGGAAAAACAGGCGTGATCGTTCCTTTGATCAGCAGCTGGGTTTTAGATATTAAGCGGATCGTTAATTCCTCTTCATACACACCGGGGATTTCCACAATGATAAAATTATTCTCTTCATCTTGATAAAAGTCATAAACGAACGTATAAGTATCGGAATCAAAAAATTGTTCCGGGGCTTTATGCTTGAGCACATTTGTCCAAAAATCACTTTGCTTATATTCATTCGTAATCTCAAGCCATTTTCGTATTTTTTCGATATCCATATGACGTTCTCCTTATATTTGATTTGCAATTGGTGCAGAAAAATTTCCGATTTTGTCTTGGTCACTGACGTCAGTATCAAGATTTCCAGTGTTTAAAAGCGAAGAAGAAGGCGAAAAATCCCCTAAAGAAAAGTTTGCTCCAAAATACTTGCTGTTCGCTGTATGACTGTTATGCAAAGTTGGACCGATATCCACATTCCCGTTTTGCGTAACTCCATTAACCTTAATATTCGCGATATTAATTTGATATGGCATAAACGAAACCCCTTTAATCTAAGATTGGCGGCGGTACAATCGGAGGTGTATTAACATTGGATGTAGCAGAGCTGCCGATAGATGTCTGGTCATTAACATCAGGATCATTTAAGAAGTTTTCCATTACGGATTCTGTAGGTGATGTATCACCGAAAGAAGAGTTGATCCCTTGAGATTTATTATTGGCGGTATGGCTGTTATGCGCGGCTTCGCCTATTGTAATTGAACCATTGCCTGAAATGCTGTTGATCTTCAAATAATATAGATTGATTACTGTAGTCGGCATCCCATCACACCCTTCCATCATTCTGTACAGTACAGTATGCGCCGCTGCATCCAATTGTTCCTTGTATTGGGGATTCAATAAGCAGAAGAGAATGAGGCGGCCTGTATTAATGATATGAGGATAAAACGGGCGGCCAAGTCTGGATAAAAATGAAATTTATTGACATAAAATCCAACGGCATGAAATGATACTCGCAAATAACATTACTTTTGAGTATCTTTTTGTGGAGGATGATCCTAGTTGAAAAGCAAAAAAGGACGTAAAGGGGAAGAAAGCCGGAAACGATTACTTAACGCTGCTGCTAATGAATTTGCGATTTGGGGATTTCATGAAACGAAAGTAAGTGAAATTGTGAAAAGAGCGGGACTGACGCAGCCTTCCTTTTAACTGTACTTTCAAAGCAAAGAAGCGATCTTTGAGGAGTTAATCAACGATTTTCACTCCCGTGTCAGAAAGCTGACAGAGTCACTCCTCCTAGAAAACGGATTACACACGGAGGATGTGTCAAAACGGGTGCTGTCTGCTGTGGAAACTGTTTTTCAATGTCTGGCTGAGGACAATGATGTAACCAAGATCGGCTTTTTTCTCAACCCAGAGGCGAAACAAATGAAAAAAGACTTGGCGATGGCTTTGAAAGAAAACCTAGAAGCAGAACAGCGGCTTGGCTATTTTCACTCCGAGCTGGACATGGAAACGGTCGCTGAGTGTTTGATCGGCATGATCGAACATTTAACGGATTCCTTTTTGTTAACCGGAATAAAAGATCCGGCAAGCCTCGCCGCAGAGGTTGTAAATCTTTTAATATACGGGATGCTTCCAAAAGGGAGTGACGTAAGGTGATATCTATGATTATGAAAGTCAGTTTGGCAGCTTTTATGCTCGCGGGAGGCATCATAAAGGTGTTCCGCGTTCCCTTTCAAGTTGAGCATTGGCGGCATTATCAATATCCATTATGGTTTCTGACTGTTACTGGTATTCTTGAAATAGCCGGGGCACTTGCTATGACAGCGGGAATTTGGAATCGGTATGCAGCATTTGGAGCAGGCGTCCTGTTTGTCGTTCTCATGGCGGGAGCGGTTCATGCGCACATTGTTCGAGCGCATCAATCGCTTCTCATGACGATACCCGCAGCGATCTGTTTGATTGTTTCGATCATGATCATTATTAGAGAGTTCACGTAAGCTTTTCTCTTATATTTCCACAGTCTTTTATTTTGGTTTGCAGGAAATCTATTTCTCTTATCGAATGATAGAGAGTCAGAGGCTTAAACCAGCTTATTTTTTATTTGTACGCAGTGATTGTCCGGCATTGGCTGGACTTTTTTCATAAGGAGGAAACAGGATGACGTTAACCTTGGAAGACATGACTGTAGAAGAGTTCGAAGCATTTCGCGGGATGTCCGTGCAAAATTATGCGAAACAAAACATAAAATCGGGAACTTGGACAGAAAAAGAGGCGTTCGAAAAATCGGAGCAGGCATATGAAAACATGATTCCGGAGGGACGAAACAGCAGCAATCATTATTTTTGGAACATCACAAATGAACAAGGAGAAAGGATGGGGTGGCTCTGGCTGTATGCTGATCCGTTTCATCCGCAAAAGGAAGCGTTTATCTATTCCTTTGGATTGTATGAAGCCTTTCGCGGTAAAGGGCTGGCTCAATTGGCGCTTCAAACGCTGGATGAAAGAGCAAGAGAGCTTGGTGCGGAAAGACTTGCTCTTCATGTGTTTGCGCACAACGAGACAGCCGTCTATCTTTATCAGAAGATGGGCTATGCCATGACCAATATACGTATGCGGAAACCGCTGTGCTGATAAAAGCTGCTTACTTAAGCGGTTTCCCAAACACAATATGCCAATGTAGATGTTTAGAGTCCTGGTAAGCTCCTAAGTTGGTGATCACACGGCATGCGCCTTTTTCTTCCGTCACCATGGAAGCGACCTTTTGAATGACACCCATTAATTCAAGAAGCAAGCCATGGTCGTGCTCTTCCAGGGTGATCAATGAGGAGATATGTTTCTTAGGAACAGCCACAATATGAACTGGATAAAAAGGCTTTGTATGATAGTATGCCAATACGTTATCTGTCTCTAGTACCTTATTCACTTTCGTTTTGCCGCTAAAAACCTCATCACAGTAAAAGTCTTCAGTCATATGATCCATCCTCACTTTGTTTGTTTCATTTAATAATCTTCTGCATTTCTTCATCACCTCCCTTCTCTTGTGGGAAATTTCCATTTGAATGATCAAGGGCCGCACACCCTTGATATTTTTTTGCCTATGAACATGAATTATCGCAGGCTTGATCGACGGCTAAAGGAGAGGCCTGCTGTTAAAAACAGCAAAAAAAGATTGACCTGTAAAATGTAAGGGGTTACAATTGAAAACAATTAGGAAAGACTTTCCCTTTTTTAAATTAGTATTATAAATATTTTTAGGAATTACTTTTATTTTCTAATGATATATTGGGAAAGACTTTCTTTATTTTCGCAGAATGGGAGTGATAATCATGGGAAATGTACAGGTTGGGCTATTAGGTGCGGGACGGATGGGAGCTTTTCATGGAGAAAGTATTGCGTTCCGCGTGAAAGGGGCAGATTTGTATGCGATTGCAGATCCGGTTCCGGGGAATGCAGAAGCATTAGCAAAAAAGCTCGGCTCAAATATTAAAGCGTTTACAGATCCGTTAGACATGCTGGAGCACCCGGATATTGATGCGGTCATTATTGCTTCGCCGGCAAGGACGCATGCCGCAAACATTATTGCAGCGGCAAAGAAGGGGAAAGCTGTATTTTGTGAGAAACCGATGGCTGTCACGCTGGAAGAAGCGGATGAAGTCATCAGGGTAGTGAATGAAGAGTCTGTTCCGCTTCAGATCGGTTTTAACAGACGTTTCGCTAAAGGCTTTCGCAGTGCGTATGAGGAAATCCGCGCAGGAAAAATCGGCACGCCTCAGTTAATGCGTTCCATCACAAGAGACCCGGCACTCGGTGATCCGACACCAATTCCTCAATGGACGATCTTCTTAGAGACGCTGATTCATGACTTTGATACGTTACTCTACCTCAATCCAAATGCGAAGCCAATTGAAGTCTATGCCGCTGCTGATGCGCTTGTCAGACCTGATTTTAAAGACAAAGGTTTTTTGGATACTGCAGTTGTCACGATCAAATTTGATAACGGAGCGATCGCAACGGCGGAAGCGAACTTCCAGGCCGTTTATGGATATGATGTCCGCGGAGAAGTGTTCGGCTCTGAAGGCATGCTGACCATTGGAGATATCCGCCATACAAACATGACAAGGTATAACAAAGACGGAGTCAGCTACAACACAATTCGCTACGACCAGGATTTATTATTTGATGCTTATGTTGATGAATTGCAATCGTTTGTTGATGCCGTTCGAAATAATAATCCAACCTCAGTAACAGGTGAAGATGCGCGTGCAGCACTTGCCATTGCCGCAGCTTGTATAGAATCTTGCAAAATGAAGCAGCCTGTCACATTAAAAGACGGAGTGCCGCAAACGGTTTGAGTTTTTCATAGAAGAAGCGCCTTTTTAAAAAGAAATTCCTGTCGGCATTCGTTTATACTAGAGAGGATCTATTTTATAAAGGTGGCCTTCTTAATGAAAACAACCATTTATGATGTTGCGAAGGAAGCAAACGTTTCAATCTCTACAGTTTCAAAGGTTCTTAATCATACAGGCAATATAAGTGAAAAAACGAAAAAAAGAATTTGGAAAGTGATTGAGGAGCTTCAATATCAGCCAAGTGTTGTGACTTCAACGAGAAAAATGATGAAGACCATCGGGCTGCTCATTCCTGACATCGCTAATCCATTTATGGCCGAGCTGGCCAGAGCTGTGGAGGACAGCGGCCGTAAAAAGGACTTTAGTGTCATCATATGCAGTACGGACAACAATTCACTGAGAGAAGAAGAATATATCACCATGCTGAAGCAAAAACATGTAGACGGCATTATTGTGGCGACGGGTCTCAAGAACAGTCAGGCGATACGTGAACTGATTGAAAGCGACATGCCTGTTGTCATGCTATCGAGAGATATACCGCATCTGCCTGTAGACACTGTAGTGGCGGATGATTTTAAAGGGGGATATGAGGCAGCCGTCCATTTAGCCCAATTAGGGCATACAAACATAGCTGTCATAGCAGAAAAGATTAACAATACATCAATTAAAAATCGTGTCATCGGCTTTAAAGAAGGACTGCAGGTTTCAGGAATCCAAATCGATGAATCAGCCATTCTGGACTGTCCGTATGACTTGTCAGCCAGTAAAGACATCAGTTTAAAGCTGCTTCATCAGAAACATAGGCCGACGGCTGTCTTTGTGACAACTGAGTTGCTTGGTTTAGGGGTTTTGCAGGCTGCAAGGCAGCTTCACATTTCTATTCCTTCATCTCTTTCACTGGTTGGGTTTGATAACAGCATCCTGGCAAAGATCAGTGATCCTCAGTTAACGACAATCGCACAACCGACTGAAGAAATGGGAGAAAAGGCAATTGAACTGCTGATAGACGGCATGGCTCATTCAAAGCAAAAGAAAGCGGTACAGCGGGTGATGCTGTCTCCTTCATTAATCGTGCGGGATTCAACGGTCTCACTGTTATAACCCTTTTGGCATTGGGAGATCTTTCTCTAAAACGGAGGAATCTCCCTTGCTTAAACGTCAAATACAATAAGTTGGAGGTTTCTTGATGACATCCAAAAAGGCCTATATCAGTCTTATTTACTTTTTCGGGGCATTAGGAGGTTTGCTGTTCGGGTACGATACAGGTGTAATATCCGGTGCTCTGCTGTTTATAAGGGAAGACATGGAGCTGACTCCATTTTTAGAAGGATTAGTTGTCAGTGGAGTGCTGATTGGCGCTTTAGTTGGCGCAGCCTTTTGCGGAAGATTTTCCGATCGTTATGGCAGGAAAAAAACCATCATCTGGCTGGGTGTGCTTTTTACAATTGGAGCCATTGGAACAGGCCTGGCTCATAATATCGGAATATTATTACTATTCAGAATAGAACTGGGCATAGCGGTTGGAGGAGCCTCGGCAATTGTTCCTTTGTATTTGTCAGAAATGGCACCTGCCGCAATCAGAGGCAGAATCGCTTCATTGAATACACTGATGAATTCTTTCGGGATTCTCATGGCTTATATTGTGAACTTTGTTTTTTCATCTTCCGGCAGGTGGGATCTGATGCTCCTATTAGCAGTGATTCCCTCCTTCATTCTCATGGCCGGCATGTTTTTTATGCCTGAAAGCCCGCGATGGGTGTTGCAGAAAAGAAGTGAGGATGAAGCACGCCATATTTTGCTCCTGACGAGAGATCCGAAAACAATCGATGCTGAGATTCGCAGTATGAAAGAGATCAAGACGGAAGAGCGTGTTTCAATATCAATATTATTATCGCCGGCAATCAGGCCGATCTTATTTATCGGTATTGGGGTCGCCATCTTTCAGCAAGTGATAGGCACGAATACGATTATTTATTATACACCGACGATCTTAGAAAATGCGGGGTTCGGCGCTTCCAGTGCCATTGCAGGAACCATTGGCATCGGCATTATCAATGTCTTATTTACGATCCTCGGCTTGCTGCTGATTGATATGATAGGCCGAAGAAACCTCATGCTGATTGGCAATGTCGGAATGTCTTTGGCACTTGGTATTTTGGGGGTCAGTACGCTTTTCTTTCATGCACCCGGGTGGCTGCTGTTATCCTGCTTATGCTTGTTTATGGTAGCGTATTCAGCGAGCTGGGGAATGGTCGTTTGGGTTGTGCTGGCTGAAATTTTCCCGTTACACATCAGGGGGACGGCATTGGGGATCGCAAGTACTTGTCTGTGGCTGGCAAATATTGCGGTGTCGCTGTCCTTCCCGCTGCTTTTAGATCTGATTGGTACAGGTATTTTATTTCTCATGTACGGTGCCATTGGCGTCCTTGCCTTTCTCTTTGTCTATAAATTTGTGCCGGAGACAAAAGGCAAATCATTGGAACAGATTGAAGGAGAAATCATGTCAAAGAATACAGCTTCATCTTTCTAAAAGGGGGATTTCAATATGGGAAGAGAATATGGGTTATGCTTATGGACTTTCGGCAGCATTCCACTTGAACAAAAATGCCGGCTGGCTGCAGAAATCGGAGTAGACGGAGTTGAGGTCGAGGGGGATATTTCTCTGAATCCGAAAGAGCTTGCCGAAACACTGGCTGCTCATCATGTAAAGGTTTTATCGGTAACGCCAAGGAATGTGGATATTTCAAGCACGAATGAAGAGGTTCGGTCAAAGGCTGTACAATATTTCTTGGACTTACTGGACTGGGCTGTGGATTTAGGGGCTCCCCGTATCTGTCTTCACGGTGATGTCGGCAAAGTGAGAGGGAGCGGTGATGATGAGAGGGATTGGAGTTTATTGGTCGAAAGCTCTAAAAAGATTATGGCTAAAGCGGAGGAATTACAAATTCAGGTGGTATTCGAAGTATTGAACCGGTACGAAAATCATCAAGTGGTCACTGGCGAAGAAGCTCTACAATTCATACGTGATGTCGGCAGTTCCAAACTCGATGTTCTTCTCGATGCGTATCATATGAACATAGAAGAGGCTGATCCTGTGAAGGCCATTGAAATGACAGGGCAGAAACTCGGAGTCTATCACGTGGCTGATTCAAATCGCCAGGCCATCGGAAACGGCCATGCCAATCTGAAAGAGCAAATCGAAGCACTCCATTCTATCGGTTATAAAGGCCCGATTATTATGGAGATGGTGGCAGCCGGTCCTGACCCTTTTACTCCGGTAAAAGGAAATAGCTATCTGGAAGTGGTGACGGGGTACTTTAAGTCATCTCTAGAGACATTAAGGTCATGGGAAGGTTTGAAAATATAAAGAAAAAGGACAACATGTGTTGTTCTTTTTTTTGTCAATATTCTATGGAGCTACTCGCCTGTAACGACTAACCAAACTTATTTTCCTCCATTTAAATGAATCTGACTAATGTCAGTTTTGTGATTGGGAACCATTTAATAATAAACAATTATCATAAGTTTTATTTATATTAACAGTTTACAATCTGACTAAGGTCAGGTAAAGTGAGTGTGACCAAATAAATCGATGAACAAAAAAGGAGAAGAAACCTGATGGAGGTACAAGTAGAAAAAATACATACTGCAAAAATATGGTCCTTATCATTTATTTTTGTCACACTTTCAAATGCATTTTTATTTATGGTGTTTGAAATGTTATTGCCGACATTGCCATTGTTTGTAACTGCTATCGGAGGAGGGGCAAAGCAAGTCGGATTGGTTACAGGTATTTTTATGATATCTGCCATTGCCATACGTCCTTTTGCAGGGGTTTTGGCAAAACGATTTAATAAAAAATATTTACTTATATTTGGAATTGTTATCAGTGCCTGCTCAACCGGTGCATATTATTTGGCGTCAGATGTGAGCGTCCTATTGCTCATTCGCTTAATACATGGTGCCGGTTTTGGATTAGCAACGACTTATTTTGCCACGATTGCCGCGGAAATTATTCCGAAGGAGCGCCGAGGTGAGGGGATTGGATATTTTGGGGTAGGCGAAACGATTGCAGTTTCGGTTGGACCTATGATTGGTATCGCAGCACTGGAGCTTTATGATTTTGAGAGGCTTTTTCTTGGCGGGATGTCCATTCTTTTACTGGCTGTGCTTATGGCTGCACTTGTGCGGAGGCGGCCTGAAGCAAAAGACACGGCTGAAAAGGGAATGGTAAAGGTAAAGGTAAAGGTGTTAGAAAGACGTGTGCTGTTTCCTTCGTTTCTTATTTTATTAGTAGGCATTGCTGCATCTGGGATCATGTCCTTCTTTTCACTCTATGCGATCGAAAAGGGTTTCCGAAGTGTCGGAATGTTCTTCTTTCTGATTGCGGCAGCCAGTTTTTTTATACGTCTTATCTCCGGGAAAATATTTGACCGATTTGGAGCGGCAGCCATCCTTATCCCCGCATCAATATTTTCAATAGCAGGCCTTTCAATATTATATATTGCCCAAACCAATGCAATGTTTTTTACTGCGGCAATATGTTACGGTTTTGGGTTCGGCTCAATATTTCCGGCTATCCAGACATGGTGTATCAATCTTGTAGAAGAGCATGAACATGAGGATGCTATGGGGACATTCTTTAATTTTTTTGATATGGGTATTGGCGGAGGCTCGTTGTTATTAGGTGTGGTGGCAACGATCTATTCTTATCAGGAGCTTTATATCGCTTCCGTTTTGGTGTACCTGCTGTTTCTTTTATTATATATTTTATTTATCTGTTCCAAGAGAAAACGGAGAAATAATGTAGGGAGGGCAGAACAGTGACCCGTGAGAATATAAAACGCACAGCCGTTCGCCAATTTAATGAACTTGGCTACGAGGGAGTCAAAATGGCACATATTGCAAAAGAATTGGGAATTCGGAAACAATCTCTGTCCTACCATTTCTCGACAAAGAAGGATCTGCTGATGGAAGTATACCCCGAGATTGTTGAAGAAGAAGTAGCGTTTATCAATGATTTTTTTGAATCCCGAAAGCATTTGCCAGCCAAGAATCTTATATATGATTTTTTAAAAGAAACGCAGGTGCGCTTTCATGCTATGCCCAATGTAGCCTTTTTGCAGGCGATGTCGTTTAAGGCTCCTGCTGAAGTAAGTGACTTTATTTCAGCCCAGTACCTGATGTTTCTGCATGCTTTGAAAAGCCGGGTTGCACTTGTTTTTAAAGAATCGGACATCACCTGTCCGCCCGAGAAGTGTGCGATAGCCTTCATCACTCTTTTTGACGGTCTGAACATTCAGCTGGTATACGAGAATAAACAATCATTTGAGCGATCTTTAGAGATTTCCTTCGATATTTTTTGGCGAGGGCTGAAGGCGAAAACTTGAAAAATACCAAGGGCGAACAGCCCTTGGTATCCCTTACACGCTACTGATCCAGCTCTTTCATTCGTTTCGTAAGCTCATTGAAAGCCTGATCAAGCTCCTCGTACTCTTTATCATTCGGCGTCATAAAACTGAGCTTTCCCAGCACTTCTTGTCTTTCTGTTTCAAGCTTTAAACGAAGCTCTTCCCGGTCATTTCTTTCTGATGGAACGTCACTCAATTGCTTTTCGATGCCATTGTCCGAGATGACGAGTTTACTGTTTGTTGTTTTTTCGAGAAAGTATCGGTCATGTGAAACCGCCAGCAATGTGCCGCTATAGTGTGACAGTGTTTCTTCCAGTTGTTCGCGTGACGGCAGGTCGAGATGGTTTGTCGGCTCATCTAAAATCAGCACGTCTTTCTCCTCCAGAATATATGCCATCAGCTTGACCTTTACACGTTCACCCATACTCATATGCTTGATTGGCTCAGTCCATTGGGAAGCAGTAAAACCTAAGTGCCTCATCAGATTTTGAACGTGCCCTCTTGCTTTGTATGTTTCATTCTCAAATAACTCTTCCGGTGTTTGTTCTAAAGGTAAATCAAACACCTCCTGCGTTAAATAGCCGATATTTGCGGACGGCGACACCCACACACTTCCCTCAGCCGTTTCCTGTCCCAGAATGATTTTCAGTAATGTTGTTTTTCCGCTGCCATTGGGGCCTATGATCGCAACCTTTTCGCCGTGCTGAATTGTAAAATGTGCGTTTTTAAACAGGGTTCTTTCGCCAAAAGCCTTCGTTACATGCTGAACTTCTAAAAAACGTTTTCCTGTTTTTTTGGTTGTATCAATTGAAAAGCGGACAGTATATTCCGGCTCAACGGGTTCCGCCTTTACTTTTTCCAGTTCTTGTTCAAGCCGCTTCCGCTTAGATTTAACCTGGGCATCCGTACGCTTCGCTTTCACACGGTGATATTCTTTAAACCCTTCCTTTTTCGTCGATTGGGCGTGAGCTTTTTCCGACCATGAAGCAAGCTCATTCATTTGTGCTTCAATCCGTTCAACCATTTTTTGCTGCTTTTCATATTCACGCTGCTGGGCGAGTCTTTTCTTTTCTCGGTACTTCATATACCCAGAGTAATTTCCTTTGAATTCAATCAGGGTTTGAGCTTCAAGCGACCATATTTTTGTTGCAGCTTCGTCTAAAAAATAACGATCATGGGAAACAAGAATCACAGTGCCTCTATAACTTTTCAGCTGTTGAATGAGAAATTGCAAGCTTTCTTTATCAAGGTGGTTTGTCGGTTCATCTAATAGTAAAAGATCTGCATCCTCTGATAGTCCTTTCGCCAGCCGTGCTTTCAGTTTTTCACCGCCGCTTAACTGTTGGAAATCCCGGACGGGCACACGCCATTTCTCCAGTAATTTCTTTTCGGCAGGCGTCTGATCCGCAAAGCAATACGACGCGGTTTCCTGTTCAACCAACGTCATTTTTAAATCCTGCCGAAGGATTTGTCCCTGTGCAGGAGTTAAGTCATTGTGTATGAGGTGCAGCAGCGTAGATTTCCCAGCGCCATTTTTGCCGATAATCCCAATGATATCTCCCTGCTGAATACTGGCATTTACGTTTTTAAAAACAGTCATATCCTTCACTTCATAGCTGACATTTGTTAATGTTACGATCTCTTTCATTCATATCCCTCGCTTTAAAGGGAGAATAAAAAAATCCTCCCAAATGTGTTGGAAGGATTAGCCGCGCCGTTGCATGATCAAATAAGCTATTATTCATAAATAGCAATGTCGTATATATAGAAAATGGGCAGACTAATCCTATTTTTTCTGATTTGAAATATTGATTTCAAACGGTAAAAATAAGATTAGTTAATCATTGTCCACCCATCATCCCTTCTTGTTTTGATTACACACACTATAGCATAACTTCAAATTCAAAAGCAAAGGTCATTTGTCATTTCTTTTCATTAAAAAACTCCTGCTCTCATTTCTGAGGCAGGAGCTGCGAATCTTATTGATGCTTCGCTTTTCTCACTTTATAAATCACAATCAGCAAAATAAACCAAACCGGCGTGACAAATAAGGAAACACGAGTATCCTGAGCCAATGCCAGCACAACTAGGATAAACGCCAGGAACGCAAGAATCAGGTAATTTGTAAACGGATAAAGCGGAAGCTTAAACTTGTTTGTTTTTGCTAATTCAGGTCTTGTTTTACGGTATTTCATATGGCAGATGACTGTAATACCCCAGATATAGATAAAGCAGACGGTTGAAATGCTTGTGATCAGGGTGAATACGCCTTCTGGCATGATGTAGTTTAATGTAACACCGATTAAAATCACGATAGCTGAAAAGAACAACGCATTTCTAGGTACTTTACGCGGAGTCAGTTTTGCCATTGATTCAGGCGCATTGTTATCTTTCGCCAGAGAATAGACCATACGGCTTGTACTGAATACAGCGCTGTTGCATGCTGAAGCAGCGGATGTCAACACAACAAAGTTGATAATGCTTGCTGCCCCGACGATGCCAACTGCGACAAACACCTGTACGAATGGGCTTTCGCTGGGATTGATGACATTCCAAGGATAGATGCTCATAATCACGAGAAGAGCACCGATATAGAAAAGCAACACCCGGACAGGGATATTGTTGATCGCCTTAGGGATTACTTTTTCAGGGTTTTCTGTTTCACCGGCTGTCAGTCCGACCAGCTCAATGCCGACAAAGGCAAACACAACCATCTGGAACGATAGGATAAACCCGTGCATGCCATTCGGGAACATGCCTCCGTGGCTCCAGAGATTTGTGAAACTGGAGACCCCAGAGCTTGTGGAGAAACCTTTAAAAATCATTACAAGGCCAATGACGATCAGTGCCAAAATGGCAATGACTTTAATTAACGCAAACCAAAATTCTAATTCTCCAAAAAGCTTGACGGTTGCCAAGTTCATAATCAGTAATATAATCAGAGCGATTAAGCCGGGCACCCATTGCGGCACACCCGGGAGCCAATATTGAGTGTAGAGCCCGACGGCTGTCAGATCAGCCATTGCAATCGAAATCCAGCAGAACCAATAGGTCCAGCCGGTGATAAAAGCTGCCATATCGCCTAAATAGTCTTGTACAAAATCAACAAAAGAGTGATAGTTCAAATTCGATAACAGCAGTTCACCCAGAGATCTCATAATTAAAAAGCAAATGATCCCTGTGATCATGTAAGCAAATAGAATAGACGGTCCAGCAAAATGAATCGATTTTCCGGAGCCGAGAAATAAGCCCGTTCCAATGGCTCCGCCGATGGCGATGAGCTGGATGTGCCTGTTTTTCAAGCCTCTCTCCAATTTTTGCTGATTTATATTGTCTTTCGTCATGTCGTCTGTCACTTTGTGTGTTCCTCCATTGAAAAATTGTTTATTGAGTCAGCAATATATTTTTAATGATTATTATAACACTAAAATTTATATCTTTTTTACTATACAGGAAATATGAATAGAAATTTTAATGTTTTTGAACGACATCATAAAAAGCGGCTCACTTAGGAGCCGCTTTCTTTTATGCCATTTCTGTTTTTTTCATATACAGGTAGAGCCCATAATCTGTCGGAGCGGATGGGTAGCCTGTCTGCCGCAGCATTGCTGTGATATTGCCGCGGTGGTAAGTCCCGTGATTGACAACGTGGGGAACCAGCTCAGAAACAGTCGTTTTCATGATTCCGCCTGAGGGGTTTTGAATCTGAAGGGGCTTATTGAGCTGTTCTTTTTGCTGTAAAAATAATGTATAGCGCTCGGATAACGTCAGAAACAGGGCTTCCATTTCCTCCATTTCTTTTGCCTCTGTCTGTTCTTTGAGCTGTTCAGCTAATGCCAAAGCATCGGTCATGCTTTGGCCGGAAAACACTTCAATCCAGCCGAGATCAGAAAGATAAACATGAGACAACACATGGGATATCGACGGAAACACGCTTTGAATTTCTTGGCGATATACTTCTTTTGGAAGCTCTTTTAATCGGTTGAATATTTGCTGATTGGCCCAGACGTTATATTCATACAATTGTAATGAAAAATCTGACATGTTAAATTTCCCCTTTCGTGTTTCTAATGTCTATTATAAACGAACGAGCGTTCTTGATAAGGTGTTCGTAAATAAAATATGTTGACAGATATAGTTTAGGGGAATAAACTAATTGGCATTGATCATAAAGTTTAGAGGGGTAAACTATAATGAGGAGGGGAAGATGTTGAATGAACAAAAGCTATGTCAGGCAATAAACCTGTTTGTGGAAGTATTACTTGAAGGGACAGAGTTTGTGCATCATGAAATCAATCAGGATGTCTTCAAGCATATCTCAAGGGAACAGGCAGACCTGTTAAAAATTTTAAAAGTCAAGGGCCCAACCTCTCCTGGCAGCCTAGCCATGTATCAAAATGTACATAAAAGCGCGATTTCTAACAGACTGAAAAAGCTGCTCGATAAGGGATTGGTTGAATGGGATGACTGTCCGGCGAAAAGTGATAAGCGCTCTAAGCTTATTAACATCACAACCAGCGGTGAAACCATATTGGAAGAATTAGATTCTGCCATTTTTAACGCTCTCAAAGAGCTGATCGATGATATAGATGAGAAACACTTAAATTCTATCATAGAGATATTCACCATTCTAAAAAGCAAATTTAAAGGAGGAGATTCTGCAGAATGAGAGCAATCATCAAATTCAAGTGGGCAATTGCAGCGGTTATATTAGCACTTACCGTCGTTTTGAGTTTGTTTTCTCCGAACTTAACGGAGCTGGCCAATCAAAAGGGGCAGGCCCAGCTTCCTGCAGATGCTGTTTCAGAAAGAGCAAATGCCATTTTAAAACAAGCGGGAGAAGACAATAATTCGATCAGTATAGTCTTTACATTAGACCACGCTTTGAAGGAAGAAACAGAGGATCAGCTCCGGACAATGATCGATAAAGTCAAAAAGATCGACGGTGTAGAAGAAGTAACGTCTCCTCTGACAGCGGAAAAAGAAGTCAAAGACCAATTGATTTCAAAAGACAAGAAAACGGTTCTCATTCCTGTCACGATTACAGGTTCTGATAAAAAAGCGGAAAAAATCGCGGATGACATTTATACAATCGTTCCTGATGATGTGACGGCATATATTACGGGAGCCTCTCTTATCAATCAGGATTTCGCTCACAGCTCAGAGGAAGGGCTCAAGAAAACGGAAGTGATCACAGTCTGCTTGATCATTGGTTTACTGCTGATCGTGTTTCGATCTGTTGTGACGCCGTTTATCCCGATTGTGGTTGTCGGTTTCTCTTATCTGATCAGTCAATCCATACTGGGCATCCTTGTGTACAATGTTGATTTTCCTATCTCGACGTTTACGCAAACCTTCTTAGTCGCCATTCTGTTCGGGATCGGAACAGATTACTGCATTCTTCTTCTGACCCGATTCCGTGAAGAGTTAGCAAACGGGCATGACAAAAAAGAAGCGGCGCTTATCGCTTACCGTACAGGGGGAAAAACCTTATTTATCAGCGGATTTGCGGTATTGATCGGATTTTCCGCCTTAGGATTTGCGAAGTTTGCGATTTTCCAATCCGCAGTGGGAGTCGCAGTTGGTGTCGGAATTCTAATGATCATCCTCTACACATTGCTGCCATTATTTATGGTAACGCTGGGTGAAAAATTATTTTGGCCTTCTAAGAAAGTGCTGTCGCACAGTGACAACAAATTATGGGCGTTTCTCGGCAAGTATTCCGTTGTGCGTCCGTTTCTGTTTATTGCCATCACGGTGATTATCACGCTTCCGTTCATTTTGACCTATGATGACCAGATTTCATTTGATTCGACTGCAGAAATCAGCAGCGATTATAAATCAGTAAAAGCTCTCGAGGCCATCAAGGATGGATTCGGTGAAGGGAAAGCGTTCCCGATCAATGTTGTCGTGAAAGGAGACAAGGATCTCACAACAGCTGATACAATCCCTTATCTCGGAAATATCAGCAAAGCGATCGAGAAAGTCGAGCATGTTGACTCTGTCATGACCATCACGCAGCCGACTGGTGAAAAAATCAAAGATTTATATATTGATAAACAGCTAGGCTCGGTTTCAGACGGACTGGATAAGACGGTAAAAGGAATCACCGATGTCCAAAGCGGTTTAACGGATATAGAAAACGGGTTGAATCAAATGGCGGGACAAACCGGCTCAGCCTCAAATAGCAGGTCCGGCAGTTCACTGGGCGATGCGGCAGACGGATTGGGCAAAATCAATCAGCAGCTGCAGCTCGTGAGCAAACAGATTTCCCAAACCGGCAATACTGCGCAGACCGTCCAGCAGCTTACGGCAATCAGCGGACAGCTTGGACAGATTCAAACCGGACTTGAACAAGCGAACCAGCAGCTCTCAGGCCAGCAGGCACAAGCTGGAACGCTGACAGAAAGCCTGAAGAAGCTTGCCGGGGGCGTGAAGAGTGCTAATGATGGCCTGACGAAAATCTCTGACGGCATTACAGCTTCCAGTGATATGTTAGAGGACATGAGCAAAAGCTCAACCGTAAGGAATACAGGCATATTCATTCCTGATCAAGTAATGAAGGATAAAGACTTTAAGAAGTCAATTGACCAATATTCCTTTGCAGACGGCAAAGGCGTGCAATTAAGCGTCGTCCTGGACTCTAATCCTTATTCAGAACAAGCCATTACAACAATAAACCAAATCAAAAAAGCTGTAGCAAACGAAGTTGACGGCACGCCTCTCGAGGATGCACAAATCGTATACGGCGGGGTCACGAGTGTGAATGCAGACTTAAAAGAGCTGTCCACAACGGACTTCTCCAGAACAATGGTGATCATGATTATTGGCCTGTTTATCGTGTTAACGATTTTGTTCCGCTCAATGATCATGCCGATTTATATGATCGCGTCACTGCTGCTGACGTACTATACGTCGATATCCATAACAGAATTAATTTTTGTAAACGGCTTAGGAAACGCCGGCGTCAGCTGGGCAGTACCGTTCTTCAGCTTTGTCATCTTGATCGCGTTAGGCGTAGATTATTCGATCTTCCTGCTGGACCGATTTAAGGAAGAGGTGCACCTTGGCATTGCGCAAGGTGTCGTCAGATCAATGAGCAAAATGGGATCCGTCATTATTACAGCGGCCATTATTTTGGCCGGAACGTTCGCAGCGATGATGCCTTCAGGCGTCAATACGCTGATGCAGGTGGCAAGTGTCATTATTATCGGGCTGCTGCTTTACGGCCTTGTCATTCTTCCGCTCTTCATTCCGGCAATCATCATGACCTTTGGCGAAGGCAACTGGTGGCCGTTTGGCAGGAAGAAAATCAAAGAATAACAGAGAGAAGAGTGATGAATGATCATCACTCTTTTTTATGACTAAACGACAAAATAAATTTCAAGGATTAACTTCAGACGTGTTAACCAAAAAATAGGTCAGACGATCGTACGGCGGCTGTAT
Organism: Bacillus sp. LR_5; assembly: GCF_042709275.1. Taxonomy (NCBI): domain Bacteria; kingdom Bacillati; phylum Bacillota; class Bacilli; order Caryophanales; family Bacillaceae; genus Bacillus; species Bacillus sp. LR_5. The sequence goes on from NZ_JAVAXX010000010.1 coordinate 40,175, forward strand.
TTAAAATAAAGAGCCCGGAACATATTCCTGGGCTCTTTGTTTTATTTCCATTCTGCAATTGTATCAATCGGCAGACGGTAGGAAGCATAGCCTTCGTCTGCTGCTTTTCCGATAGAAAGAAGCATGACCGGTACATAACGTTCTTTATCTAATCCGAACGTTTCAGCGATGTTTTCTTTATCGTATCCGCCGATCGGGTTTGTATCGTAGCCGTGTGCACGTGCAGTCAGCATCAGCTGCATGGAAACAAGACCTCCGTCAATCAGGATCGTTTCGCGGTTCACCTGTGCCGGAAGCTTTTCAAAATGAGCGGTCAGCGCGGCGATTTGTCTGTCTTTGACCTCCTGCGGCATGTAACCGAGTTCTACGGCTTTTGAATAGATTTCTTCTAAGTAGTCTGCATTGTTCATGTCTGCAAATACAGCAATGACGGCAGATGATGTTGTGACTTGAGTTTGGTTAAAGCTTGCAAGCGGTGCGAGCTTTTCTTTTCCTTCCGGGCTGTCAATGACGAGAAAACGCCATGGCTGCGCGTTGACAGAAGATGGAGCAGTTGTTGCTTCTTCTAAGATTTCTGTCATTTCTTCTTTGCTGATTTTCACTGTCGGATCATAGTTGCGAATAGAACGGCGGCCTTTCATAATCTCCATAAAATCGTTTGTTTTGATCATGTTGATACACTCCTCTTATGCTTCAATATTGTCTATGTTGTTCCGCATACGCGCCAGCACGTCAATGAGCAGGCGGCGCTCGTCTGCACTTACATTTGCGAGCATTTCCTTCATGAAACGCTCCTTTTCTTTCTTCGAAGACTCGATTCGCTCTCTTCCTTGGTCTGTTAACCGAACAAGGGTGATGCGGTTGTCTTCAGGCTTGCGCCGTCTAGATACCATGCCTTTGGCTTCCAGCTGTTTCAGGTGTCTAGTAACGGCGGCGCTATCAATATTTACTTTCTTTTGAAGGTCGCTTTGACTGATCTCATCTGCATGATAAAGCAATGTCAGCAATTCCAAACGAGATTGGCTGATGCCCGTGCATGCCTCGAACTTCACGCCAATCACCTTGTTCACGCCTTGCAGCTGATATAAAACCTCGGCTTCCTCTGAACAAAATGACGCCAAAACCCATCCCTTCCTTCTTGTCAAAACTATTAATTGATATATCAATGATTGACACGTCAACTAATATACAACGATTGATTTCATCTTGCAAGCCATTTGCATATTCGAAAAACCTCCCAGCGTATTTAACTGGGAGGTTGTTAGTCATCCTTGCGGCTCCGGATAGTACATCAGCAGAAAAAAACTGGCTGTTTCTTCAGATGAATTGATGTAGCTGTGCGGGGTTGCCCCTGTAAACTGCAAGGCGTCTCCAGAGGAGAGCGTATGCTCCTGACCCTGCAGAATGACTGTTAATTCGCCTTCTTTAATTAAAATATATTCTTCTCCTAAATGTGTTTTTGCTTCATGTATACATCCAGGTTTCAGATCAACAACGTAAATTTCAAACTTTGTTTCAGGATTGTAGGGGAAAAAAGGATAGACGCTGTAGTTTTCTTCATTATCTGTAACAGGTTCGATATCCTGCAGATTGATTTTTCTAACTTTCGGCTTGTCTTCTTTCAGAAATACAGAAAAGGATACTTGAAGCCCGTTTGCGATCTTCCATAGCGTGGTGACAGTCGGGGTTGATTTCCCTTTTTCGATTTGTCCGAGCATCGCTTTACTGACACCCGTTAATTCAGAAACTTGATCAAGAGTCAGGTTCCTATTTTTTCTAAGCTTGACTAGATTCATTGCGATAATGGCTTGGATATCATCCATACATGTATCTCCTTACGTCCATATTCGCTTTATTATAACATATGGAAGTCTGTTATCACATTTTGTTGTAAGTTATAGCATACGTGTGTATAATATGTTAGACGAGGAGGAGAACAGAATGATATCTGAAAAAGAAATGACTCATGCAAAAACTGACGAGCCAACATTCCTGCAGGGGTTTCAAGATTGTGTTCCGACGCTGGTCGGTTACATTAGTGTAGGCTTAGCTCTCGGAATCGTGGGGGTTGCGTCGCATTTAAGCGTGATGGAAATTGTGTTCATGTCAGGATTGGTTTTTGCAGGCGGCGCCCAGTTCATTATGTGTGCATTGTTAGCGGCGAACAGCCCGATGTCCGCCATTATTCTGACTACGTTTATTGTGAATTTACGGAATTTTCTATTAAGTGCCGCGCTCGCTCCTCATTTTTCAAAGTATTCACTGGCGAAAAATGTAGGAATCGGCATGATGGTCACAGATGAATCGTTTGGTGTCGCTTCAAATAAGATTGTCAAAAACGAGCCGATTAACGATCGCTGGATGTTCGGTTTAAATCTTACAGCATATGCGTGCTGGGTGCTGTCTTGTGCGGCGGGTGCTGTTTTTGGCAAGTGGATTACCCATCCGGAATCGTTCGGACTAGATTTTGCGGTGACGGCTATGTTTTTAGCGCTGCTGGTTCTTCAACTGGAACATGTTGTGCCGGCGAAGCTTAAACATTATGTATCTCTCATTATCTATATGGTGATTGCCATGATTGTTTTTTCTTTCTTTATGCCGTCTCATCTTGCGGTCATCATATCAACGTTCATCGTAGCCACAATCGGGGTGGTGACGGATAAATGAGTATCAATACATACATCTTGATGGTGATTATCGGCTGTGCGCTGGTCACAATGATTCCCCGCATCATTCCCTTTTTAGTTGTTCGGAATATTACTTTGCCGGAGCCCGTGCTCAAGTGGCTTTCCTATGTGCCGGTGTGTATATTGACAGCGCTTGTCGTAAAGGATTGTATGATTCAGTCTAATGATTCTCTTCAATTGAATTGGCCCGCAGCCGTCATCTTGATCCCGACTCTCTTGATTGCGATGAAAACAAAAAGTTTATCCATTACTGTGATCAGCGGTGTTCTTCTTATGGCGGGTTTGCGATTATGGGTATAGTACAACAGGAGCGGAACTCACTAGATCAGGGCAGAAGACCCTGATTTTTTTGTGTCTTTCGTTCAAGCTTTAAAGCTGCTTTCACAGGCTGAAAGTTATGATACAATATACAAATGTTTTACAGCTCCAATCCACCGCTGGAGTTGACATCGATTTTATATAAGGGACTAGGTTGAAGGGAAGGTTTGATAACATGCTGCACAATCCAACTGGAAAAGAACGCTTGGCATTGGCGTTTCTGCTCGGTATGCTTGCTATATTGGGCCCGCTTAATATAGATATGTATTTGCCAAGTTTTCCTGAAATCGCGGATGATTTATCAGCAAGTGCTTCACTTGTACAGTTAAGTTTAACAGCCTGTCTGGTCGGGCTTACGATCGGCCAGCTGATTGTCGGGCCGGTCAGTGACGCGCAGGGAAGACGGAAACCGCTATTAATCTGTATTTTTTTATTTGCATTATCTTCTCTGTTTTGTGCGCTGTCGCCCAATATTACAACATTAGTGGCTGCGCGTTTTTTACAGGGATTTACCGCTTCCGCAGGGCTTGTGCTGTCTCGCGCAATCGTCCGCGATGTGTTTACCGGAAGAGAGCTTTCTAAATTTTTCTCACTGTTAATGGTCATTACAGCCGTTGCGCCAATGGTTGCGCCAATGACAGGCGGTGCCATTTTACTTTTGCCGTTCGCAACGTGGCATACGATCTTTCACGTGCTAACGATCATCGGATTTTTACTTGTTCTTCTGATTGCATTGAGGTTAAAAGAAACGCTGCCGCCAGAAAAACGGATTCCAAGCTCAATCGGAACATCTGTTAAAACGATGGGCAGCCTGCTGAAGGATCGATCCTTTATGGGGTACGCGTTAACGGTCGGGTTTATTCATGGGGGAAGCTTTGCATATGTGTCCGGTACGCCTTTTGTATACCAGGATATCTATGGAGTGTCGCCTCAGGTGTTTAGTATTCTTTTCGGCATTAACGGCCTGGCAATTATATCGGGCAGCTTTATTATCGGGCGCTTTGGCGGAATCATTCATGAAAAGAGCTTGCTTCGCATGGCGGTCATTACGGCTATGATTGCGACTGCTGTGCTTTTGACCATGACCATGATTCACGGCCCTCTCGCTACATTAGTCATATCTATTTTCATTTACATGATTACGATCGGCATGGTTCTGACCAGCACGTTTACGCTTGCCATGGAGAGGCAGGGGCACCGTGCCGGAAGTGCAAGTGCGCTGCTCGGAATGCTCCCGCTGCTCCTCGGTTCGATCGTGTCGCCGCTTGTAGGCATTAACGAGACGACAGCCATTCCGATGGGAGCGATCATGTTTGTGACAGCGGTCATCGGCGCACTGGCGTTTTTTGGATTAACGAAAGAACGAGCAGAGCAAAACTCATAAAAAAACCTGACATGACGTCAGGTTTTTTTATTTTATTTAGAATAACAACAGCAGGCCCGCAATCGCAGGAGTCAAGAAGATGGCTGATTTTAAGACCACCTTTGGCATGAGGTTGGTGAATTTCGCGCCTACATAGGCACCGCACATTGTGCCGACAAGAACCTTGATCAGCAATACATAATCGACAAATCCTTCTGTGATATATCCGATGCCTCCTCCTATAGCGAGAGGGATGATCACAAGCATAGTCGTTCCGACAGAATGGCGGATGGACAGGTTCAGCATAATCATTAAACCGATTTGAATAAAAGGCGCCGACCCGATGCCGAATGTGCCGGAAAGAACGCCTGCTACAATTCCTAAGATGACCGCTCTCGTATACGTTGAAAGAGAGCTTTGATTTACTTGAGCCTTCTCTTTTAAAAGAAATAATCTGATTAAAATGAGAATCGCTGATAAAAATAACATTCCCGCCGTCAAATAATGAAGCAAATCAGCCGGAATGAAAGATGTCAGCTTGGCGCCGAAAAATGAGCCAACCGCAGCAAAGCATCCGACTATTAAGCCGATTTTCATTTGAATGTTGCCCTCGCGATAATGGCTGTATGCCCCTGATAAGCTTGTAAAAGCCATGCCAGCGAGGGAAGTACCTAAAGCCGTATGAATCGGTACATGGAATAGAAGAGTTAAAAGGGCAATGACAAAGCCTGCTCCTCCGGCACCAATAAAGCCTAAAATAATTCCGAGAAGAAACATAACAAGAATAATGAGCATATTTTTTCCTCCATTGAAAAAATCTAAAAAAGTAATAGTGCGCTATTCTGGCGGAGGTATAGTGTCCTATTGACGATGAAAAACATGCCGGTTTTTCAGTTGCCAGTAGTCCGTCGACCGTCGTTCAGCAAACTTATCGTACCTCAGATTCTGAGATCTGACAAGGCAGTTTGTTGCTTCCCATTACCATCTGTTATATGATTTTGATGAAGAAAAGCCCTTGAATATATTCAAAAGAGGTATTATATATGGACGATTTTAAATTAGACAAACCGACTCCTTACTACCTGCAATTTTATAACCAGTTGAAAAAAATGATCTTCAACGGGACTTTTAAGCCGGGGGAACGGATAAACGAAACACAGCTGGCGAAAAGCTTTGGCGTCAGCCGCTCTCCGATAAGGGAAGCCATGCGACTGCTCGAGAAAGACGGTTTGTTAAAAGCAGATGACCGAAATGGATTTTCTATCACGTCGTTAACGGCAAAAGATGTAGATGAGATTTATAAAATCAGAATTCCGCTGGAGCAGCTGGCAGTCGAGTTAGTCATAGACGAAGCGGATGAGAAAGAGCTTGTCATGCTTGAAAAACAGCTTGAAGAAACAGAAAAAGCCATTCACAACGGAATGGAAGATACGGAAATCATCCATTTAAACCAAAAGTTTCATGAGCTGCTTGTTGATTTTAGCCATAACAGACATTTGAAAAATTTGCTTGAGCATGTAAATGATCTGATTCACTTTTGCAGAATCCTTAATTATACTGGCGACCACCGTGCAGAAACGATACTGAGTGAGCACCGCAACATATTGGAAGAAGTGAAAAAGAAAAACAAGGAAGCAGCCAAACAGTATGTGATGGCTCATTTCAATCATGACTGTGAGCATTTGAAGCGAGTGCTTGAAGAAGGAAAAGAGAATTGATTTGCGTGATACAGTACCAAGGGGAGCTGCTCCTTGGTTTTTTTGTTTTCACAAACATATAAAATGGCTCCCGTTAATAACATTTTATGATGGATTTATTAACGAATAATGGGGGTTAAACATGTTTATCCATATCGTCCGGCCTGGTGATTCTTTGTTTTCCATAGGCAGAAGTTACGGTGCTTCTGTTGATCAAATCCGGGGTGTGAATGGGTTAGATGAAACGAATATCGTGCCGGGGCAGGCTCTTCTTATCCCTCTTTATGTATATACAGTCCAGCCGGGAGACACGCTGACCGCCATTGCGGCAAAAGCGTTTGTTCCCTTAGAGCGACTGCGGGCCGCAAACCCTGGCATCAGTCCAAATGCATTACAAGCGGGAGCAAAAATAACGATTCCTTCTATCTCAAATTACATTGCGGGAACGTTAAGTTTTTACGTCCTCCGAAACCCTGACCTTGATCGGGAATTAATCAATGATTATGCACCATACTCGTCTTCGATTTCAATTTTCGAATACCATATTGCACCTAACGGCGACATTGCAAACCAACTGAATGATGCGGCCGCTATTGAGACAACATGGCAAAGACGAGTGACGCCGCTTGCCACCATAACAAACCTTACATCAGAAGGCTTCAGTACAGAACTCGTTCACCAAGTCTTGAACAATCCGACAGCAAGAACCAATCTAGTTAACAATATTTATTACTTAGTCTCCACAAGGGGATATGGTGGTGTCACAATCGATTTTGAACAGGTGAGCGCCGCGGATCGTGATCTTTTCACTGGGTTTTTACGTCAGCTGAGAGATCGTCTTCAGGCGGGAGGGTATGTGCTGACGATAGCTGTTCCGGCAAAAACAAGCGATAATATCCCATGGCTGAGAGGCTACGATTACGGAGGAATAGGAGCGGTTGTCAATTATATGTTTATCATGGCTTATGATTGGCATCATGCCGGAAGTGAGCCGGGCCCTGTAGCACCGATTACTGAGATCAGGAGAACCATTGAGTTTGCGATTGCGCAGGTGCCGAGCAGAAAAATCATTATCGGAGTTCCGCTCTACGGGTACGACTGGATCATCCCATACCAGCCAGGCACAGTTGCTTCAGCTATTTCAAATCAAAACGCAATCAAAACAGCGATGAGGTACCAAACCCCGATACAATATTCAGCAGAATATCAATCACCGTTTTTCCGGTACAGTGATCAGCAGGGGCGAACGCATGAGGTATGGTTTGAAGATGTCAGGAGCATGAGCCGGAAGATGCAGATCGTCCGCGAATACAGGTTGCAGGCTATAGGCGCTTGGCAGTTAACCTTGGGCTTCACGCCAGGCCCATGGCTTCTGCGGAAATTTTTTACGATCAGAAAGGTATAAAAAAAGGCACCAGGGCTCGGTGTCTTTTTTTGCTTCAGTCTAGAGGAGCAGAATAGTTCAATCATTTGTCCCTTGCGTGGGATTACGTCTCCATTTTACGATTAGTAGTAGTCTGATCAAACAAAGATTCAGAATACGATGTGAGAGGGAGTTGTCTAAATGAAGACAGTATTGATTTTAAATTTTCCTGCGGAAGGCCATGTGAATCCTACCTTAGGCATCACAAAAGCGTTTTCTGATAAGGGATATGACGTCCATTATATTTCCACTGAAAAATACAAAAAACGATTAGAAGCGGCGGGAGCAACTGTCCATCTTCACCGGGATCTGCTGCGAACAACACCTATTCATGTCGGTTCGCCCAATGGCATTCTTGATTTCTTGAAAATCCATATCAAAACCTCGCTGGATATTTTACAAATTGTGAAAGACTTATCTAAGAGCATTCAATTTGATTTTGTGTATTATGATAAATTCGGCGCGGGGGAATTGGTGAGGGATTACTTAGATATTCCAGGGGTTGCTTCATCAGCGTCCTTCCTGTTTGGCGAAGAGCATCTGAAAATCCTGCCGCTGCATCCTGAGTCTGGAGCCCCGCTTGAGTTGGATCAAGAGTGCGAAGACCTTTTGGCAAAAATGAAAGAAACGTACGGTGTTGCCCCGAAAAACCTGGTTCAATTCATGAACAATAAAGGGGAATTGAATGTAGTGTATACAAGCCGTTATTTTCAGCCTGAAAGCGATCGTTTCGGGGATGAATGTCTGTTTATCGGCCCCAGCTTTCCAAAGAGAGCGGAAAAATCAGATTTCCCGATTGAACAGTTAAAAGATGAAAAGGTCATTTATATTTCAATGGGGACTGTTCTGGACAATACGGAGGAATTTTTCAACCTTTGTATTGATGCATTTTCTGGCTTTAACGGAAAAGTCGTCATCGCTGCCGGAGAAAAAGCGGACCTGACCAAATTAAAGAAGGCGCCGGAAAACTTTATCATCGCCCCATATGTCCCTCAGCTGGAAGTGCTGGAGCATGCCGATGTGTTCATTACACACGGCGGAATGAACAGCGTAAATGAAGGCATTCATTTCAATGTGCCTCTGGTTGTCATGCCTCATGACAAGGATCAGCCGATGGTGGCGCAGCGTCTCTCTGAACTCCATGCAGGCTATGTCATTTCTAAAGATGAAGTCGATGTACAAAAATTAAAACAGGGCGTAGATGAGGTTTTGCATCACGATCAATATACGGAAGGTATTAAAAAAATCAATCAAAGCTTCCAAGAGTCTATGAATATGGATGAAGTGATGGAGCGGATTGATGAATTCATTCGTCAAAAAAACAAATAAGCAAAGAACTCCCGTATCTGGTACGGGAGTTCTTCATTTAAAACTTGATTTTGATTTTTTGAGCATCACTGATTTTCTTATGGTTGTGGTCAAAGACGTCACTTGTTGTGATTTCGATCCACTTGATCTCTTTTTCTTTCTTCTTATCATCAGCATCTTCGTCATGTGCATGGCCGCTTGATGCGTTCACAATAAAGCCGAGATTTCCGGACTTTTCGGCTCCGCCTTCCAATTCGCCATTTAACTCTTCAAGATAAATGTCTTTGTTCCAATCAAAGGTTTCCCCTGTATTTGTTTTCATCAAGGCAATCGGCGCAACATTTACTTTCTTAGAAGATGTGTTCTTAATGTCAACGAAGACCTTAACGAAATCAAACTCTTCATCATGTGTTAACACATGAAAATAATCAATCATGCTGTAATCCGGACGCAAATGGATCAGCTTCATTTCTTTTACTGTTAACTCCACGTCGCCAATCTGATAGGTTTGATTCACTTGCTTGATATCCTTTAAAACGGCTTTTCCCTTGTCATCAGAAAACGTTTGGCCAACCTTCAGCAATGACCGGTCATCAGTTACTTGGGAATTAGGCTGATACTCATCTATACTGTCTTTTAGAGATGATGTGCTTTGCGGTGTGGCTTTTACCGCTTGCTCTCCGCCCGCACTTTGTTTTTCTGTATTGGCGTTCGATGAGCAGCCCGCAAGCACGATGGCAAAAACAAAAATTGAAAGAATTCTTTTCATGATGATTCCTCCATTAAAAAGAGATCCCGTTACTTCATACAAGCAACGGGACACCTTGTATTCTTTTACTTATCGTTAATCTTAATGTTGTATTGTAAAGCCTTGAAGACATTTTTAGCGATTTGTGTATTATCGATTTGGCCGGCAAATGTCTCACTAGACGGTCCGTACGCATAGACGGGAACATCTTCACCAGTATGTCCGCCTGTCGTCCATCCAGTGTGAGAGCGTTTATTGAAAATCTCCTCGATCGCATTATCGATTTCAAGCACTTCTTTCGATTTTGCGGCTTTTTTAACAGATTGGATTTCTGATTCAGTTAAAGCCAATTTCTTTTGGTCAATATACGTTTTTAATGTTTTTTCAACATCTGCGCCGTCAGCGATTTTTTCTGCCATAAAGTCAGGTGTGCGTTTTGCGGCTTTAATTGGTTCACTGAACCAGTTGTAGATGCCGTCTGCACCGATGGAGTATCCGCCGGTCGAGTGGTCAGCCGTTGCCACAACCAATGTGTGCTTGTCCTTTTTGGCGAAATCAAGAGCCGCCTTATAAGCTTGTTCGAAGTCCTCCATTTCACTCATGGCGCCGACGATATCATTGTCATGCCCCGCCCAGTCAATCTGGCTGCCTTCCACCATGAGGAAGAATCCGTCTTTATCCTTGCTTAATTTTTTAATCGCTGTGTTTGTCATATCTTTTAATGAAGGAATATCCTTCGTGCGGTCAATCTTTTTAGGCAGGCCGCCGTCAGCGAATAGGCCGAGAACTTGGCTGTCTTTATTTTTCAGCATGTCCTTGCGGTTATCCACATAGCTGTATCCCGCTTTTTTGAATTCCTTGATCAAATTGCGGTCCTTGCGGTCAAAATTGCTTTTTCCTCCACCTAGAAGGACATCAATTTTGTGCTTGCCGTTGACCATTTCATCAAAATAATCATCGGCAATCGAGTTCATATTTTTTCGGCTGTGATCGTGTGAACCGAAAGAGGCCGGAGTGGCGTGTGTAATTTCTGAAGTGGCCACAAGTCCTGTTGATTTTCCTTTCTCTTTCGCCGCTTCAAGTACTGTTTTGGCTTCTGAACCATCGTTATCCACAGCAATCGCATTGTTATATGTTTTGATCCCGGCTGACATAGCCGTTGCTGCAGATGCAGAATCTGTTACGTTTTGTTCTGGATCTTCAGGATAAGTCGTCTGCTGGCCGACAAGGTATTGATCAAAAGCGGTAGGCTCTACAAACTTTGTCTTTTTATTATCTTTTAAATAGCGATGAGCAGACGTATAGGACACACCCATACCATCACCAATCAGAACGATAACATTCTTAATTTCGTCTTGATTCCCCTTTTTCTTTTCCTGGGCGCTGGCTTCAGGCACACTGCCGCTGGCTAAGCTGCTGAACGCAATAGATGATAAAACCGCGATAGGCAGTAATTTCTTCGGGAATTTTTTCAACTGGATAACCTCCTAAAAATAGATGAATCTCAATGACAACCCCATTATATTTTTAAACTGTTAAGCTAGTGTTAATCGATTTTAAAGATTGGATTTACAAGAATAAGAGGATGACGGAAAATTGAGGAAAAGGGAGTGGGTTAAGTGAGATGATTTGTGAATCAGGCCGGCTGAGTGATTATGTTTGTGAGTCGAAAGAAGTTGATTATTCCCATCCCATGATAAAGGAGAAGGCAGCTGAACTTTTTCATTCATCTCAAACAGAAATGGACAAAGCGAAAATTGCTTTTGAGTTCGTAAGGGATGAAATATCACATTCATGGGATATTCAAAGCAAACGAGTTACTTGTCATGCTTCAGATGTTCTGAGATTCAAAGAGGGGATTTGCTATGCCAAATCAAATCTTTTCGCTGCCTTACTGCGCGGAGAAGGAATTCCAACAGGATTCTGTTATCAAAGATTAATGCTGTTCGATACGCCGGACAAAGGTTATTGCATTCATGCTTTAAACGCTGTATATCTTTCTTCTGTTAGAAAATGGGTAAGGCTGGATGTCCGAGGGAATAAGGAGGGGATCAATGCACAATTTTCGATTCATAAAGAGAGACTGGCTTTTCAGGTCAATGAGAGAATGGGTGAACAAGATAAGCCGATGATTTATACAAATCCCCATTCAAAAACAGTAGCTGTATTAAATGGACATACAGACGCTTTAAAGATGTATCTATATCATTTACCGGATCACTTGTAAGCAGAAAGCAGGGACCTCTATGAGAATCCCTGCTTTTAATCAAATAAGGTCTTTTCATTAAGGGTAAACTGACTTGCGGAATAATGATTACCTTGCTTCCATTTCACTTCAATCGTAATATCATGGCCTTCAAGCTTATGTTCATCTAATCGCTCTAAAAAAGAAACGGACTCCTCTTTTGCGCTTCCATCGCGAGAAGTGCCGCCGGAATAATCTCGTATGGGGATTTCTGTATCAGAGCTCAGTAGAACCTCATCATCTTTTTTTACAATCAGTGATTCCACATAAGTGCTGTCTGCTTTATCTGTATCACCGATCCAATAAAGATTGCCGCTGTATTCATTCGGTGCATCTTCATTTTTTGTGAAAACAGCTTCCCAATTCCGATCTTTGCTTTCTCCCTGCCAGTTCGGATACTCCAATCGCACATAATGAATCAGCTGATAGGAAAAAAAGATCAAGCAGAAAGCCAATAATAGGGAAGCCGTGAAAATAAGAGGATATTTATAATGACTGGACATAAAAAACTCCTATTCGTTTAATCAATTACCTTTGAAAAAAGAATTTTATCCCGAATCAAAATGCCGTTTTCAGCTTTCTCGGGAATCTCCGGCTTGAGTCGCCTCGCTTCTTCAACTGCATTCGGAAACAATGCGGCGAATTGATAGCCTCTCTTTTGATAAAACGCCATCGCATGTACATTATCATTCGTTGTGATAAGCCTTGCATGTTTAGCAGTCTCTTCAACCTGCTATAGGAAAGCTGTGCCGATTCCTTTCTTTTCAATGATACTATCTAATGAAATGATTTCACAATCTTTTCCATGTATCGCGTATGTGATTTCGCCACCCTCATCTACAGCGGCATAGCCATCTAATTCATCACATCGAAAAATGCCGCTGGAAATCACCATCTCGGGTGACTCTCAATGCTTGGCAAAAAAATCGGTTATCGTATGTTTCGACAACTCACTGCTTGAGATAATCCTCATCCTCCTTTTAGAAAATGTGTAATATCATATATAACAATAACTAAAAAGATGTTGAGGTGACGGCATGGAAATCAACGATGTCATTTATGGGCAGCACCATATAGACAAGGTGCTGGAAGAGCTTATCAAGAGCGCGCCGGTGCAAAGATTAAAAGGAATCTACCAAGGCGGAGCAAGCTTTTTAGTCAATCGAAAGTGGGATGTGACCCGGTATGAGCACTCTATCGGCGTGATGCTCCTCATCAAAAAGCTGGGAGGAACGATAGAAGAGCAGATAGCAGGCCTGCTCCACGATGTGTCACACACAGCTTTTTCCCATGTAATCGATGTTGTCTTTGAAAATGAAGCGGAAGACTACCATGAAAATATCTTTCAACAAGTCATTGTTCACTCTGAGATTCCGGGAATTTTAGAAAAACACGGTTATGATGCCGAAGAACTTTTATCAGACGATACGAGATGGACATTGCTGGAACAGCCCGCACCAGAGCTCTGTGCCGATCGGACAGACTATACGCTGCGGGACATGTACCGATATGGGCATATTAGTCTGAACGAAGCACAAACCTTTTTGGATCACCTCATTGTGAGAAACGGAAGGATGTTTCCGGATGGAATCGAAGCTGCCGAATGGTTTGTCCGGGTGTATTACATGGAGGTGATAGATTTCTTTTTGAATCCCGTGAATGTATATGGGTATGAATATTTAGCGCAAACGTTGAAGGCTGCGTTACAGCATAATGTCATATCCGCAGAAGATCTGCTGAAAACGGATCAAGAGGTACTCGACATCTTGCACGCATCAAAAAATAAAGAAGTACTGAGCTTGCTTAAACATATTCATCCCCGCATCCAAGTAAAAGAAGATAACATCCAGTACGATTTCCATCAAAAGAAGAAAATGCGCCTCATCGATCCATCCATTTTTCATCATGACGAATGGGTCAAAGCATCAGCTGTATCCGAAAACGTCAGAAAAATGGGAGTGGCCGCTTATCAAAAAGCAAAAAAAGGTGTGTATATAAAAGTGTTACATCACTAATTGCCGCGTAACAGCGGCTTTTTTTATGTTTGACTATGCCAACCAAGGGGAATAGGACAAACTGTGGGAACGTTTTATGAGAATATCAGCGTATTTACATACCATTCGGGGGTATAGTATTATCGAAGAGCATGTTTGCTTGCAGATATGCGATTTTATTGTCTGTGGGCAAAAATCACAGTAAAAAATGAACCAAAGGAGAATGAACATGAAAATTACTAAAAAAGCACTGGGAATTCTGATGTTATCTCTTATTTTTGTTTTATCAGCTTGCGGCAATAACAATAGCACAAAAGAAAACACTGATGAAAATCATTCAGATTCGTCATCACATGAAGAAATGGAGCATTCCGGATCAGCTGACGTACCAGAGGGATTACAGGAATCTAAACATCCGAAATATAAAGTAGGAAGCCAAGTGGTCATCAATGCATCTCATATGAAAGGCATGAAAGGTGCCGAGGCTACAGTGACAGGAGCCTATGACACAACGGCGTATGTTGTCTCGTACACTCCGACAAACGGAGGGCAGCGCGTAGATCATCATAAATGGGTAATCCAAGAAGAAATCAAAGATGCGGGAGATAAAACATTAAACCCCGGAGATCAGGTGATCTTAGAGGCTTCTCATATGAAAGGCATGAAGGGAGCAACAGCCGAGATTGACTCCGCCGAAAAAACAACCGTATACATGGTTGACTATACATCGACAACGAGCGGTGAAAAAGTGAAAAACCACAAATGGGTGACCGAAGACGAGCTTTCAGCTAAATAATAAAAAATCCTCCTTTTACAAGGAGGATTTTTTTACTGTCTGAACAGGCCTTGTTAACGAAATTAAGGCAAACAGGACAGCGATAATGACAATCGATCCGCCGCACCATGCCGTTGAGACAACAGTACCCGTCTGATCCAAAACAACACCGCCAATGGCTGAGCCAAGGGCAATTCCGACTTGGAGGGCAGATGTATTAAAGCTTTGCTGAATGTCAGACGAATCTGGTGCAATTTCAATTAAATAGCTTTGTTGAGCCGGGGCGAGGCTCCAGCTCAGAAGACCCCAAATCACCATGACAGGCAAAAAGAAAATCATAGACGATGTAGACAGCGGCAGTAAGAACATAATGATGGCAAAGGAACCGGTCACCAGCAAAATGCTCTTAAAGGAACCAAGCCGGTCAGAAAGCGCTCCTCCGAAAGGGCCTCCGCATACAGCAGATATCCCGAAGAGGAAATAACAAATGCTGACCCAGAAAGAGCTCAGGTGAAGAGTCTCTTCTAAAAACGGCGCAAAGTAAGCGTATAGCGTGTAGTGGCCAGCTAATGTAAACATCGTGACGAGGTGTGAACTCGCGATTTTCAGATTGCCAATCGTCTTGAGTTGTTCCCGGAAAGGAATCATTTTCTCCGCCGGTATTCGTTCAAAGAAGATTGAAATAATCAGCATGGAGACCAGCGCCAACAGGCCGATGCCAAGGAACAAAATGCGCCATCCGAAGGAGTTGCTGATTAAGATTCCGAGCGGCACGCCTAATGCGATAGCGGAGCTGAATCCCATAAAAATAATTCCGATTGCGCGGGCTCTGTATTCAGGCGCTACAATTTTCGGGGCAATCGTTAAAGAGAGCACAACAATCAGCCCTGTACTCATTGCTGCTAATACCCTAGATACCATCAGTGTTGCAAAATTAGGGCTGAAATAGGCGACAAGATTGCTTAGGAAGAAAACAAATAAGGCAATTAAATATAAACGCTTCCGCTCAATCTTCGCAGTCAATGCCAAAAGCAGCGGCCCTGACACTGCATATCCCAGCGCAAACACACTGATCAGCTGCCCAGCTGAGACAATGGAAATGTCTAAATCATTTGCGATCTGAGGAAGAATTCCTCCCACAATTAACTCAACCAATCCGACTGCAATCGTAGAAGCTGCAAGCAGGAAAACTTTAAAATTCATAACAAACTCCTTTACTTAAAAATTTTGACAAATAAAAAAATCCTGATTACAAAAAATGTCATAAACAATTTTTGTAATCAGGATTTTACGGTTCCTGGTAGACACCCTCAAACCATATTATTGAGGTTATACAAGTGATAATAGCTATTTAATTGATTCGTTTCTGTTGATGAGTGTATCACATTATGAATGAATCTTCCATAGAAAAATTTACAAATCGATGAACCGGACAAGTAAATGATTATATTTATTTTTTAAAAGTATAGACATTTAAAAAATAATGACTATAATAACAATTGTAAGCGTTTTAATCACAAGGGGGGATAGCAGTTGAAAAAAATATTACTGGCGTGCAGTTCAGGGATGTCTACCAGTTTATTGGTGACAAAAATGAAGGAATACGCACAATCCATCGGAGAGGAAGCGGAGATTTGGGCAGTCGGCCAAGATAAGGCGAAAGAAGATATGAGAAAAGCGGATGCCGTTTTGATCGGCCCGCAAATGAGCTTTCTGAAAAGCGAACTCCAAAAAGAGGCGGATCAATACAACATTCGGGTTGAAGTCATTGACATGATGGCCTACGGAATGGCAGATGGCAAAAAAGCGTATGAGCAAGCATTGTCCTTAATGGAGAATCAATAATGGAACAGATGAAAATCACGAATTTAACAGACGAACAAATCAGTTTTCAGCTTATCCTGCACAGCGGCAATGCCCGAAGCTCCATCATACAATCTCTGCGCGCCTATAAGGAAGGGAACAAGGAGGAGGCGGATGACCTCATTGCCAAGGCTGAGCAGGATTTATCCGCAGCCCATGACATTCACTTTCAAATGATACAGAAAGAATCCGGCGGGGAAGAGGTGGCTTTCTCCTTGCTGCTCATGCATGCGGAGGATCACCTGATGTCAACATTAACCATGAAAGAATTAGTGAAAGAACTGCTTGATCTCTTTAAAACAAAGAATCTATAAAAAATCGGGGTGGATAGGGTGTTCGAGAAAATCAGCCAATTCCTTGTTCCAATTGCAGGGAGGTTAAACAATAACCGCTATTTGCAAGTGCTGCGTGATGCATTTATGCTGGCTTTTCCGCTTACGATATTCGGTTCCATTTTTGTGGTGTTAACGAACCTGCCGTTCTTAAACAAAATCATGAATGCTTCAATGCTTACATCGTTTCAGTCTCATTTCGGCATTGCGTCCACAGCGACTATGGGCATTATGTCTGTCTTCGTCGTATTCGGGATAGGCTACTACCTGTCGAAAAGCTATCAGGTTGAAGCTGTATTTGGCGGCGCGATCGCTTTGGTATCCTTTTTGCTCTTAACGCCATTTATCGTTCAGCCGGAAACAGGAGATGCCATTACAGGGGTTATCCCGGTCGACCGTCTCGGTGCAAAAGGGATGTTTCTTGGCATGATTACGGCATTTCTTTCAGGTGAAATCTACAGAAGAATTGTTCAAAAAAATCTGACGATCAAAATGCCTGCCGGTGTTCCGCCTGCTGTAGCAAAATCATTTGCCGCACTTATTCCGGCTTTTATTACATTGACAGTGTTTTTACTGATTAACGTTCTGGTGACACAGCTTTTTAAAACAAATATGCACGACGTTATTTATCATGCGATTCAGGCGCCGCTTGTCGGACTTGGAAGCGGTATCATCCCGACGCTGATTGCCGTGTTTTTCATTCAAATCCTTTGGTTTTTCGGACTGCACGGACAGATTATTATCAACTCCGTGATGGACCCGATTTGGAATACACTGCAAGTAGAAAACCTTTCTGCTTACACGGCGGGAAAAGAAATCCCTCATATTATTTCAAAACCGTTTATGGAGATTTATACAGTAGGGATGGGCGGAACCGGGATGACGCTTGCGATTGTGTTTACCATTCTCATATTCATGAAAAGCAGGCAGATGAAGCAAGTATCGAAACTCGGCCTCGCCCCCGGTATTTTTAACGTAAACGAACCGATTATCTTCGGGCTTCCGATTGTCATGAACCCGATCATTATTGTGCCTTGGGTGTTGGCGCCGATGGTTGTTACGCTCGTCACCTATCTGGCCATGTCAGCGGGGCTCGTTCCGCCTCCGACTGGTGTAACGGTGCCGTGGACGGTTCCATTATTCATTAATGGCATCATGGCGACGAACTCGATCATGGGGGGCGTGATGCAGCTTGTCAATCTGCTGATTGTCTTCGTGATATGGTTTCCGTTCCTGAAAGCAATGGATAAATTAAATCTGGCAAAAGAAAAGGAACAGGCTGTGCAGGAAACAGCTGCCCAGCAAAATGATAATAGTATCAAAATGTGACATAAGGGGAGAGAGACTTGGCACAAACAGAACAATATCGTTTTCCGAAAGATTTTTGGTGGGGCTCGTCCGCTTCAGCAACACAAACGGAGGGTGCCGCCGATAGAGACGGAAAAGGGCAGAATATATGGGATTATTGGTTTGAAAAAGAACCGCATCGTTTTTTTGATCATGTCGGGCCTGCAGCTACATCTCGATTTTACGACAACTATAAAGAAGATATCAGGCTGATGAAGGAGCTTGGCCACAACTCGTTCCGAATGTCGATTTCCTGGTCGCGTTTAATACCGGACGGAATAGGCGAGATCAATGTCAAAGCCGTGGATTTTTATAGTAGTGTCATTGATGAGTTGATCGTGAACGGAATAGAACCTTTTGTCAATTTGTTTCATTTTGATATGCCGATGGAACTTCAAAAAAACGGCGGCTGGGTAAACAGAGAAACGGTTGCCGCTTATGAAAACTATGCGAAAACAAGCTTTCGTTTATTTGGCGATCGGGTGAAAAAATGGTTTACGCATAATGAACCGATCGTCCCAGTAGAAGGCGGATACTTATATGATTTTCATTATCCAAACAAGGTTGATTTTAAAGAAGCCGTCCAGGTCGGATTTCACACAATACTATCAAGTGCCCGAGCCATTCAGGCTTACAGGGAGATGAAGCAGGACGGAAAAATCGGCATCATCTTAAATTTGACCCCTTCATACCCAAGAAGCAGCCATCCGGCGGATGTAAGAGCAGGGGAAATAGCAGACGCGTTTTTTAACAGATCCTTTTTAGACCCTTCTGTCAAAGGGGAATTCCCAAAAGAGCTGGTTGAGATTTTGAAGAGCGAAGGCTTTTTGCCCGGCTATAAGAAAGAAGATCTTGAGGTCATCAAACACAATACGGTTGATCTGTTGGGTGTGAATTATTATCAGCCGAGACGTGTAAAGGCAAAAGAACATCTTCCGAATCCCGACGCCCCTTTTTTGCCGGACAGGTATTTTGATCCTTACGTCATGCCGGGCCGCAAAATGAATCCTCATCGCGGCTGGGAGATTTACGAAAAAGGCGTTTATGATATTTTGATCAATTTAAAAGAAAACTACGGGAACATCGAGTGCTTTATTTCTGAAAACGGGATGGGAGTTGAAGGCGAGGAGCGCTTCAGGGATGAACAAGGCATTATTCAAGATGATTACCGGATTGAATTTATGAAAGAGCACCTCAAATGGATTCACCGTGCCATACAGGAAGGATCAAATGTAAAAGGCTATCACTTATGGACGTTCATGGACAACTGGTCTTGGACAAATGCCTATAAAAACCGATACGGGTTTGTGTCAGTCAACCTCGAGAAAGACGGGGAAAGGACCGTCAAAAAGAGCGGAAAATGGTTCAAAAAGGTTGCTGAGCAACACGGTTTCTAGATTTCCCAAAGATCCAGGTCTTCCGGCAATCATCATGACGAATAGAGATCACGAACAGCCGCAACATTGATGAAATAGGGAAAAGAACTTATGATATCCGTAAAAGCTTATGTGATATCATACTCTAACAGCTGCCGGAGGATACCAATGAATAAATACGAAATCATTGCAAATGAAATGAGAGATAGAATCAAAAATAACGTATATCCGATTGATCAGCCCATTCCTGATGAAGTATCTCTTGCAAAAGAATTTAACTCAAGCCGCATGACGATGAAGAGAGCCTTGGATAATTTAGTTGCCGAGGGTCTGCTGTTTAGAAAACGGGGCCATGGCACATTTATTATTCAATCAGCGATACAGGATGACCATGTCCATGTAGTCAGCAATGAGATTCTGGGATTGACTAACTTGCTGAAAGATAAGGAAATTAAAAGCAAGGTCATTCAGTTTGAAGTGCAATTTCCAACAGAGGAAGTGGCTGCCCATTTGTCCATCGATCAGAAGACACCCGTTTATTATCTCGTTCGGCTTCGGATTGTAGAGGGAGAGCCCTATGTCTTGGAAAAAACATATATGCCGACTCATTTAATACCGGGCATTAATGATGATGTTCTTCATGATTCGATCTACAACCACATCACAAACGAGCTGCAGCTCAAAATCGCCGGAACGCATCGGAAAATCAGAGCTTGCAAATCTGATCATATTGACCAGCAGCATTTGGGCTGCAAACAGGATGATCCAATTCTTGAAGTTGAACATGTGGGCTTCTTAGACAACGGCATTCCATTTGAGTATTCCTTTTCACGTCATCGGCATGACAAGTTTGTTGTTACTTCTGTAAACATACGGCGCTGATTGCGGAGACAACAAGGAGGCCATCTGCATGCTTGGCGGTATTGAAGCAGGCGGCACAAAGTTTGTTTGTGCTGTCGGTAAAGAAGATGGAACGATCATTGACCGGATAGAGTTCCCCACAACGATGCCGGATGAAACGATAGAGAAAGTGATTCGATATTTTCGCCAATTTTCTTTACAGGCTATCGGCATCGGCTCCTTTGGTCCCGTTAATAACGATAAAACCAGTAAAACATACGGAACCATTACGGCCACACCGAAAGCGGGCTGGAGACACTATCCCTTTTTGCAAACCGTTAAGAATGAAATGAAAATCCCAGTCGGTTTTAGTACGGATGTCAATGCTGCGGCGCTGGGTGAATTCCTTTTTGGTGAAGCGAGGGATCTCAACAGCTGCCTGTATATAACGATTGGCACTGGCATTGGTGCGGGCGCAATTGTAGAGGGCCGGCTCCTTCAGGGGCTGTCACACCCAGAGATGGGCCATATTTATATCCGGAGGCACCCGGATGATGTATACCAAGGGAAGTGCCCGTATCATAAGGATTGCTTTGAAGGTCTGGCTTCCGGTCCTGCCATAGAAGCGCGCTGGGGAAAAAAAGCTGCTGATTTATCAGAAATAACTCGAGTCTGGGAACTGGAAGGGTACTATATTGCCCAAGCGCTGGCTCAGTATATTTTGATCCTTGCACCTAAAAAAATTATTCTTGGCGGCGGCGTCATGAATCAGAAACAAGTGTTTCCTTATATTTATCAATATGTGCCGAAAATTATGAACAGCTACCTAAATTTTTCTGAATTATCAGATAATATAAGAGATTATATTGTACCTCCACGTTTAGGCAGTAACGCCGGAATCATCGGCACGCTTGTTTTAGCGCATCAGGCTTTACAAGCAGAGCAAGCTTCCGGGGAGGTGCGGTCATGAAGCACCCTTTATTTTTGGAGCCTGTCTTTAAAAAGAGAATATGGGGAGGAACAAAGCTTCGTGATGCCTTCGGCTACGCGATACCCTCAGAAAAAACAGGTGAGTGCTGGGCCGTTTCTGCACATGCCCATGGCTCGTCGGCTGTTCAAAACGGCCCGCTGGCAGGAAAGACACTTGATCAAGTATGGCAGGATCATCCGGAGGTTTTCGGTTTTCCAGATGGAAAGGTGTTTCCGCTGCTGGTAAAGCTGCTGGATGCCAATATGGATCTCTCCGTGCAGGTACATCCTGATGATGATTATGCGATACTGCACGAAAACGGCGATCTCGGAAAAACGGAGTGCTGGTATATTATTGATTGCAAAGATGACGCCGAACTGATTTTAGGCCATCACGCAAGCACAAAGGAAGATTTTAAACGGCGAATGGAAAGTGGCGAATGGAACGGGCTGCTGAGGCGAATCAAAATCAAACCCGGAGATTTCTTTTATGTGCCAAGCGGTACGCTCCATGCCTTATGTGAGGGAACCCTTGTCCTTGAAATCCAGCAAAACTCTGATACAACGTATCGCGTATACGATTATGACCGCTGTAATGACCAGGGCCGAAAAAGAACTCTTCATATAGAAAAAGCCCTGGAAGTCATAACGATACCGCATATCGATAAAGTGCATACACCGAAAGTGAAAGATGTTGGAAACGCGGTGATCACTGTTTATGTACAATCGGATTATTTCTCAGTGTACAAATGGAAGATTAGCGGCCGAGCTGTTTTTCCTTCTCATCAAACCTATTTGCTGGGGAGTGTTCTGAGCGGATCAGGACGAATTGTAAATAATGGTATTCAGTATGAGTACAATGCAGGCTCACACTTTATTTTGCCTGCGCAATTTGGAGAGTTTTCAATAGAAGGAACATGTGAGTTGATGATATCTCATCCTTAATGAATGGGGGAATTGCATTTGTTTAAGAAACTTACGATCTCTTTGCTCATTTTATTTTTACTTGCGTCTTGTATTACGGCAAAACCAATTGAAGCTCATACTGTGTCGCCTGTAAATCCTAATGCACAGCAGACAACAAAAGCAGTGATGAACTGGCTGGCTCATCTGCCGAATCGAACAGAAAACAAAGTCCTTTCCGGAGCGTTTGGAGGGTACAGTCATGACACATTCTCTATGGCTGAAGCTGATAGAATCCGAAGCACTGCCGGACAATCACCTGCTATTTACGGCTGTGATTATGCAAGAGGGTGGCTTGAAACTGCAAATATTGAAGATTCGATTGATGTAAGCTGCAACAGCGATTTACTTTCGTATTGGAAAAGCGGAGGAATCCCGCAAATCAGTTTGCACCTGGCGAATCCGGCTTTTCAGTCAGGGCATTTTAAAACACCGATCACAAACGATCAGTATAAAAACATATTAGATTCATCAACAGCGGAAGGGAAGCGGCTGAATGCCATGCTCAGCAAAATTGCTGACGGACTTCAAGAACTGGAGAACCAAGGTGTGCCTGTTCTGTTCAGGCCTCTGCATGAAATGAACGGTGAATGGTTTTGGTGGGGACTTACATCATATAATCAAAAGGATAATGAAAGAATCTCCCTATATAAACAGCTCTACAAGAAAATCTATCATTATATGACCGACACAAGAGGACTTGATCATTTGCTTTGGGTTTATTCTCCCGACGCCAATCGAGATTTTAAAACCGATTTTTACCCGGGGGCGTCTTACGTGGATATTGTCGGATTAGATGCATATTTTCAAGATGCCTATTCGATTAACGGATACGATCAGCTAATAGCGCTTAACAAACCATTTGCCTTTACAGAAGTCGGCCCGCAAAATGCAAACGGCAGCTTCGATTACAGCCTGTTGATCAATGCAATAAAACAAAAATATCCTAACACCATTTACTTTCTGGCATGGAATGATGAGTGGAGCCCAGCTGCAAACAAGGGTGCATCAGGTCTATATAACCACAGCTGGACACTCAATAAGGGAGAGATATGGAATGGTGATTCTTTAACGCCTATCGTTGAATGAATTCGAAGCAGAAGGTGCTCAAGAAATTTCTTGAGCACCTTCATACCTGATTAGGCATTCATATCGCCTAACCCAGGACTGTGTTCATTCGGCATTTCCGGAAGCACTGGTACAGGGAACCCTGCCGGAGGCTCTATTACTTGTAACTCTCCGCCATTTCTGCTCGGAGATGTTCCTTGAAAGATGTCGCCGATTCTTGTCTCATCCAATCTGAAATTAAACTGTGCATTGTGGTAGCCTAATTCAACATACTTTCTGCACTCAGGATATTTATTAATGTCGTAATTCGGCACGGGTAAGAGCTTCGCCCACTCAACGCCCAATGTCTCGAGCGCTTTCGCAAACGCATTCTGGTGAGCATTGTCACGTACAATCAGAAAAGCAAGAGTCTCCCGAAACGTCTGGTTAGAACTCATTTCATAAATTCTTGTTTTTTGCAGCACGCCTGTTGACTCAAGAAGCAAGTTATCCAGCAGGTCTGTAATTAAGTTTCCATGGTTATACACCCATGACCCATTCCACGGATTGCCTCCTGCATCAACAGGAAGGGAACTTTGCGCCCCAATAATATAATGATGAGGATTAGCATGTTTAATCGCTTCATCAAGTGGTGCCTGATCTGCACCTTGACTGCCGACACCTGCACCGCCTGATTCATCTAATAAAGCATTAATTGTGTTTTGCACCAGTTCAACGTGGGCAATCTCCTCTAAAAAAATGCCACGGAGCAGATCGCGGTACTGTTTCTGTTTTCCTCTGAAATTAGAGCTTTGGAAAAAATACTGCATCATCGTACGCATTTCACCGTAATGTCCGCCTAATATTTCCTGCAGGACCTTAGCAGCTGCCGGGTCTGGCTTGTCCGGCTTAATGATATTTATCAGCTCTTCTTTGTAGTAATACATAGCACACCTCATTTCTTTTCTAGTGATTGATTTCTTATATACTTTGTAAAAGGAGATAAAATATACGTATCACTAAGCACGTAAAAGAATCTGAAAAAAATATAGAAAAAGTGTTGACTGCAGAAATTGCACATGGTATATTATTAAACGTCGCTGATGAACAGCACGAAACAAAACGAAAACAAAAAAGTTTTCCTAAGGTGTTTACAAGTTTTTAAAAATGTGTATAATAAGAAAAGTCGAGTTAAAAAAACATTCGATCTTCGAAAAAACATTTTAAAAAACTTCTTGACTTCAACATCAAATGATAGTATGATAGTTAAGTCGCTTAATAAGCGCCCGTAGCTCAATTGGATAGAGCGTTTGACTACGGATCAAAAGGTTAGGGGTTCGACTCCTCTCGGGCGCGCCAATATAAAGTACC
>NZ_JAVAXX010000100.1:0-19836 GCF_042709275.1 Bacillus sp. LR_5
TTGACAACGAAAACAAGAAAAGATAAAATGAAATTGTTCACCAGTAAACGATTTGTTTTATTGTTTATTTGTAAACTATTATTACTAAGAAAGAAGGTAGCCTATGTCTGATTTGACAAAACAGATGATATACGACATATACGTGAGACTGCTGCACCTTAATGAACAAAAAGCGAATACTTCACTTCAGCAATTTTTTAAGGAAGCCGCAGAAGAGGATGTGATTGATATCCCTAAAAACATGACAAGCATACATGTCATTGACTGTATCGGCCAACATGAACCCATTAATAATGCCGGAATTGCCAGAAAAATGAACTTATCGAAAGCGAATGTAACGAAAATCAGCACAAAACTGATCAAGGAAGAATTCATTAACAGCTATCAGCTGACAGATAACAAAAAAGAAGTTTATTTTAAATTAACCCGTAAAGGCAGACGGATTTTCGACTTACATGAGAAACTGCATAAAAAAAAGGAGCTGGCTTTTTACCAATTCCTCGATTCATTTTCACAAGAAGAACAAAAGGCTGTATTGAAGTTTCTAGAGCAGTTGACGTCAACACTTGAAGCAGAACAAACCGATGGGACTCCAGACAAACCTGTAAAGTAAACAAAAAGGCGGTGTACACTTTGGCTCATACAAAATCAAAGGCAGTATTGATCTTATACACTGTTTGCTTCAGTGCATTTTTTGCATCTTTAAGCCAGAACATTTATTCACCTATTCTTCCGATCATTAAAGAATCATTCCATGTTTCCACAGCTATGGTGAACCTGTCAGTCTCAGTTTTTATGATTGTGACAGCAATAATGCAAATTATATTAGGAGCGATCATTGATTTTAAAGGCGCTCGGATCGTCTTGATTACCGGTATTCTGGCAACGGCAGCAGCCAGCATCGGCTGTGCGGTGACTACTGACTTTACCTTGTTTCTGATATTCAGAATGATACAGGCAGCCGGTTCCGCAGCACTGCCTCTTATTGCTGCCACAACGATCGGACAGCTGTTTACAGGAAATGAACGCGGGAGTGCAATGGGAACGTATCAAATGCTCCTGTCTGTCGCACCGGCTATTGCTCCAGTTCTAGGAGGATTCATAGGCGGAGCAGCCGGATACGAAGGGATTTTTTGGATACTTGCGGCCATCTCTATCGTTTTGCTGGTGACAAACAGCATCACCTTTCCTAAAGATTCTCCAACTGAATCTATGCAGCAAGCCAAAGGCAATGTGTTCGCTCATTATAAATCAATATTTACAAATCGAACAGGGAACGTCATTTTGACTTTAAGTTTTGTTCTCTTTTTCATTTATTTTGCAGTAATTGTCTACCTCCCAATATTGCTGACAGAGCATTACCATATAGATGTGGGTATAGCAGGACTGTTATATTTGCCGCTGGCGCTGAGCACGATTGCAGGTACGTTTCTGTTTAAAAGAATACAGGCAAAAATCGGGCTGCACACCTTGTTTATCGGAAGCAATGTGATTGCCGCCTGCAGCATCATTTTATTTGCTGTTACACATTCCGTTTCTCTCGTTCTCATGGCTCTGACGCTGGCACTGTTTGGCATCTCGATGGGGGTTATTCCTCCCTTGTACTCTACAATGATTACTAATGAATTTGAGCACAACAGAGGGAGTGCAATCGGAATGTTTAACTTTATCCGATATACAGGCATGGCAGCAGGTCCGATGGTATCTGCCTACTTGCTCACAATGATGCCGTCTGCCATGTCCTTTAGCCTCCTAGGCCTTGGATTTGCCGCATTGAGCTTTTGCCTTCTTCCGCCAATGTTTTCGCCGCAGAAGCGCACGAAACAAAAAAAGCACCACATGTAAAAAAGCTGCCTTTGCGGGCAGCTTTTTTTTATTTTTTTCTAAGCGGCTCTAAAATGCCTTTTTGAATCAGCAAATGGAAGACCGACAGGATAACGGATGCCCATATCGCTGTGCCGAAGCCGTCGATTTGAAAGCTGTCACCCATAATGGACGCGGTCATCATAAGCGTGATGGCGTTAATCACAAACAAGAAGAGTCCAAGCGTCACCATCGTGACTGGCAGTGTAAAGATAATCAAAAGCGGTTTAATCAGCACGTTTAAGATCGATAAAATGAGGCTGGCGATAATCGCTGCCCCGATGCTGCTGATATGGATGGAGTCAATATATCCATCAATGACGATTAATAACAATGCATTGACTAAAATGCTGACTGCCCATTTTACCATGTCATTTCATATCCCTTTCTGACGGGACGATAAAAATCCAAATGATATAAATGAGCAAAACCGGCAAGACACTTGTCATAATGGCTAAGATGACAGTTATGACTCTGAGGAGTGATGCGTCCCAATTTAAATATTCCGCGAGACCTCCGATAACACCGGCGATTTTCTTATTTTTTTCTGAGCGATAAAGCTTATTCATTCGATCACCTCTGTGAGTACTTTAGTTTGATGGCGCCTGTTAGTGATTCTGAGAAGACGGTGATGTTTTGATCATGTGCCTGATTTGAAGTGAACATCATTTCTTTTTGAATGGTATCATTTTTTTCCTTCAGCATCTCAACATCCATTAATTCATGGGACAGCGAACCAAGATTGCTTTTCAGCTCTGCCTTCACTGCGAGATCGTCCGGAATCGCAAGCTCCACACTTCCAGTCGTTGTTTTTGCATAAATGGAGCGGCAGTCTGATTCTGTTACGTTAATCGCAATATTTCCGTTAAAGCTTTGAACGTCAATGGATTCGCTTTTCCCTCGGAGATCGATCAATCCGTTAATGGTTTCCGCTTCTATCGTACCGCAGCTGTGGCTGGCGAGTTTAATTTGCCCGTTGGCCGTTTCGGCTATGGCTTTTTCGGCTGTTAAGTGCGAGAACGACAGCACGCCGTTTGTCGTTTTCGCTGAGAACTCTTTTACATGTAAATGTTCCCCTCTGACCGGACCGTTAAACAGCTTCACTCGAATCTTATCATACTCCTTCTGAGGAATATACAAAGTGACATTCGTTTTCATCGTCTTTTTCTCAGTACGGATAAAAAATTTATTTCCTTTGATTTCACATTCAATATGCTGAAGAAATGCGTGTCTCGCCGCATCCTGGCTGTCAGCGCGATATACCTTCGCCTGGCATTCCGCTCTGATATCGTCATCTTCCCAAGGGACGATATTCACGCTGCCATTGGCAATTTGCAGCTCAACACTGGAAAAGTCAGTATCTTTAAATTGAAAAATGTGCTGAACATCATACGCATGGCCAAAGTTTAAATCAAGGTCAACTTCCTTGACCTTTTTCACAGCAGAATCAATCCAGTCAAACAGCTTGGCTCCTAAAGACGGTTTGCCGCTTTCTTTTTTTGCCGTTGTAAATGGCTCTTCCTCGTCATGAACGTGAACTGAGAGCGCTGTGATTTTCTCTTCTTTTTCCTTGTAGTCGCTGTCAAGCTTTTCAATCAGTGTCAAAGCTTCTTGTGCTGTAAGCTTTCCTTCCTCAACAAGCTTAAGGATTCGTTCCTTTTCTTGCTTCATTACGATCTCCTCCCCATTGTCTACTTATGCTTCACGCAGGACCTTAATGCCCTGAATCACATTCCAAATGATAATGCCAATGACAACTAAGAAATAAATAACCGCTCCCCCGATGATTACAAATACAGGAAGCAAGCTGTCTCCATCAATCGCAACGGCTCCGCCAAGTAAAGCAATAAAAAGGAACAGCCAGCCGACAAACGGAACTATGTGAGAAATAAGAGAGCGTATCGCATGGCGTTTTGTTTCTTTCTCATTTACAACAAAATAAGCGACAATCGGCACAATGATTGGCGCAATAAACACACTGAAATAACAAAGTGATGCAATAATAGCTTGATTACGGTTCAATTCATTCCACACTCCTATTGTGAATTGTCCATGACAAAAGATCAGGGACGTTTTACTTATTTATACGTTTAAAATCTCTTCAGGTTTCAAATTCATTCTTTAGACATGCTCCGATTTACGGAAATTGGATTTTAAAAAGTTTTAGAAGTAGAATCTTCCGGCTATACCGATTACAATATGTAAAAAGCTTACGGCAACCAAGGAGGCTGGACAAGCAATGGAGAAAGATCCCAGTGACTATACAGTAACACAAGAATCAGTGTTAAAGCTGATTCATGAACAAAAAAGAATGAATCGTGAAATGATCGCCGAGCTTGAGCAGATTCACGGACCCTTCCCGATCTCTCACGATATCCAATATATAAAAGTGCTGCTCGACAGCAGCAACACGCATATTGTTCAAGATTTAATGAGTGTAAGTAAGCAGCTGTATAAGAAGACTTTGTAATTGCGGAAAACATATCATTCATTATAACTGAAACAAAGCTAAAGGTTAGATGACAATATCTTGCCTTTTTTGTTTTGAAAAAACAAGTGATTCCCTGGCTGTCACAAAATGATTGTAACAAAAAAAGCCTGCCGGCACATCCAGTTAATGGACTCTGTCGGCAAGCTGTAACTATCAGAAAGAGATAGCCGTTCAAAATTAACGTAACAATTGAAGCACGTTTTGCGGCTGTTGGTTTGCTTGAGCAAGCATCGCTTGAGAAGCTTGAGAAAGAATGTTGTTCTTTGTGAAATCGCTCATTTCTTTCGCCATGTCAACGTCACGGATGCGAGACTCAGCAGCTGTTAAGTTTTCAGAAGAAGCACCAAGGTTGTTGATTGTGTGCTCTAGACGGTTTTGTACCGCACCAAGTTTAGCACGTTGGTTTGAAACACTTGTAATTGCACTATCGATTTTAACAATCTCAGTGTCAAAACTAAAATCATCTGCTGAAACATCGATACCTTTTACTCCTAAAGTTGTTGCATCCATGTTACCAATTGTGACATTAATATTTTGGCCAGCATTTGCACCAATTTGGAATGTAAATCCTGCTGTTTCACTACCGTCTAAAAGTTTTTTTCCGTTAAATTCAGTACGTTGAGAAATTCCATCGATCTCTTCAGTTAAAGCATCCATTTCATCTTTAATTGCAGTTAAATCTTCAGTTTGCTGTGTACCTGTGTTTCCTGCTTGAACAGTAAGTTCACGCATACGTTGAAGGATTGCATGGGTTTCAGTCAATGCACCCTCAGCTGTTTGGATAAGAGAAATTCCGTCTTGAGAGTTTTTAGAAGCCATTTCAAGACCTCTGATTTGTCCTCTCATTTTTTCAGAAATCGCAAGACCCGCTGCGTCATCTCCCGCACGGTTGATGCGAAGACCAGAAGAAAGTTTCTCCATGTTTTTTGAGCTCGCACTGTTGTTTGAAGACAAACGGTTTAGTGTGTTAAGCGCTGCAATATTGTGGTTGATTCTCATGTGAAAAATACCTCCATGTGTATATGTTTTTGAAATCAAAGACTTCCTTTTCTTTGATTTCTGGCGTATCAGATTCCAATAAAGCTTCTAACCTATGTAGATTCAGTTATTGCTTAAGGATGCCTTTAAGCCCCTTAATAGGGTTTGTCTGCTTAATTTGGAAATCATCATCCGCCTTTCAATTCATATATCGACAGCAATTTGTAAATGTTTAGGCGTTTTCCTAAAGAAATTTTACCAAAGACGAATCTAAACCTATTATGCCGTAAAGAAAAAGCTTGCCTGCTAAGCCCAAGGATGGACTTGCTGACAAGCTGTCCCCTCTTAACAGAGGGTTTTAAGATGTAGCTGTTTCTTTCGCTTTCAAGAGCGATTTCATGCGTGTTTTGTCACGTTCGATAACAGGCTTCAAATAACGGCCTGTATACGATTCTTCCACTTCAGTGATTTCCTCAGGCGTTCCTGACGCGACAACGGTTCCGCCCCCGGCTCCGCCTTCCGGGCCCAAATCCACAATGTAATCGGCCGTCTTAATGATATCAAGGTTATGCTCAATAACCAGTACAGTGTCTCCGTTGTCTACCAACCGTTGCAGCACGACAAGAAGCCTGGCGATATCGTCGACATGCAAACCTGTCGTCGGCTCATCTAAAATGTAGAGCGTGCGTCCGGTCGAGCGTTTGTGCAGCTCTGACGCGAGCTTCACGCGCTGCGCTTCTCCGCCTGACAAGGTCGTCGCCGGCTGGCCGAGCGTAATATAACCTAAACCAACATCATAAAGGGTTTGGAGCTTTCGTTTGATTTTCGGGATATTTTCAAAGAAAGAAAGAGCATCTTCAACCGTCATATCAAGCACATCAGAGATGCTTTTTCCTTTGTACGTCACTTCAAGCGTTTCACGGTTATAGCGTTTGCCGTGACACACCTCGCATGGAACGTATACGTCAGGAAGGAAGTGCATTTCAATTTTAATAATCCCGTCTCCGCGGCAGGCTTCACATCGTCCGCCCTTCACGTTGAAGCTGAAACGGCCTTTTTTATAGCCGCGGACCTTCGCTTCATTTGTCTGCGCGAATACATCACGAATGTCATCAAATACACCGGTGTATGTCGCAGGGTTGGATCTCGGCGTTCTTCCGATTGGCGCCTGGTCAATGTCAATGACTTTGTCTAAGTGATCCAAACCTTTAATCTCTTTATGGCTGCCGGGCTTCGCTTTCGCTTTATGAAGCTTTTGCGCCAGCGCCTTATGCAAAATTTCATTAACGAGTGTACTCTTTCCTGAACCGGAAACACCTGTAACTGCTGTAAACGTCCCAAGCGGGAACTTGGCATTCACTTTTTTCAGGTTGTTTTCTGATGCACCTTTAATTTCAATGTAACGTCCGTCCGGCTTTCTTCTTTCAGGAGGCAATGGGATAAACTTTTTCCCTGATAAATAGCTGCCCGTTAATGAGTTTGGATCTTCCATCACTTCTTCCGGCGTACCCGCAGATATCACCTGTCCGCCGTGAATGCCGGCTCCCGGTCCAATATCTATTAAATAATCTGCTGCCATCATCGTGTCCTCATCATGTTCGACAACAATCAGCGTGTTCCCGAGGTCTCTCATATTTTTCAGAGCGCTGATCAAGCGGTCGTTATCACGCTGATGCAGACCGATAGACGGCTCATCTAAAATATAAAGCACACCGGATAAACGCGAGCCAATTTGAGTCGCCAGCCTGATGCGCTGCGCCTCTCCCCCGGACAATGTACCCGCTGCCCTGCTCAATGTCAGGTAATCGAGGCCGACTTTGTCCAGAAAGCTTAAGCGCTCCACAATTTCGCGCAAAATCAAATTGGCGATCTGCATATCCTTCTCAGAAAGGGTAAGATCTTTAAAGAAGGCAAGTGCGTCGGCGACAGACAGCTCGGTAATTTTTCCAATGTGGCGGCCGTCAATCAGTACGGCAAGCGCCTCTTTCTTTAACCGATAGCCTTTGCACGTCGGACAAGACTTCTGAGACATATACTGCTCCATTTGCTCACGTATGAAATCGGAGCCTGTCTCCTTATAGCGTCTTTCAATGTTGCGCAATACGCCTTCAAATTGAATTTCACCTTCGCGGATTTGTCCAAAATCATTTTCATATCGGAAATAAATCAGGTCATCTCCGCTGCCGTACAGCACTTTATCCAGTTGATGCTTCGGCAAATCTTTGACCGGCACATCCATATCAATCCCGTAGTGGGTGCAGACTGCCTCAAGCAGCTGAGGATAATATTGTGAGCTGATCGGTGTCCAAGGGGCGACCGCATTCTCCTTTAATGACAAATCTTGATTGGGGATGACAAGATCGGCATCCACTTCAAGCTTCATTCCGAGACCGTCACACGTCGGACACGCCCCGAACGGACTGTTAAACGAAAACAGACGCGGCTCAAGCTCACCAATTGAAAATCCGCAGTGCGGACAGGCATGATGCTCGCTGAACATCAGCTCTTCCTCACCGATGACATCGATCATAACCCGTCCTTCACCTAAACGGAGCGCCGTTTCCAATGAATCTGACAGCCGGGCTGCCACGCCTTCTTTCACGACAATCCGGTCAATGACTACCTCAATGGAATGCTTCTTGTTCTTTTCTAATTCGATATCGTCAGAAAGCTCAGCCATCTCGCCGTCAATTCTGACTCTGACATAGCCTTGTTTTCTAATCTGTTCAAGCACTTTGACATGAGCGCCTTTTCGGCCCGAGACAATCGGCGCCAGCACCTGAAGCTTCGTCCGTTCCGGGTATTCCAGAATTCTGTCCACCATTTGCTCGATAGTCTGGGATGTAATCTCAATTCCGTGCTCCGGACAATGAGGCTTCCCTACTCTCGCATATAAAAGACGCAGATAATCATAAATCTCAGTTACCGTACCGACAGTAGACCTCGGATTGCGGCTTGTTGTTTTCTGATCAATGCTGATGGCGGGAGAGAGCCCCTCAATTGCATCCACATCAGGCTTATCCATTTGCCCTAAAAACTGGCGGGCATAAGCAGACAGCGACTCGACATACCGTCTCTGTCCTTCAGCATATATCGTGTCAAAGGCAAGGGAGGATTTACCTGATCCGGACAAACCCGTGACAACGACAAGCTGATCTCTCGGAATCGTTACATCTATATTTTTCAGGTTATGCGCCCTGGCTCCCTTCACCTCTATCCGATCCATAGCCATTTGTTCATCATCCTTCCGCTTTTAGCTCTAAAAGTAAATCGCGAAGCTCCGCGGCTCTCTCAAAGTCAAGCGCCTTGGCGGCTTCCTTCATTTCATGCTCCATCTGTTCAACGACTTTCTGGCGTTCTTTCTTCGTCATTTTCGACAGCTTCGGCGCGGCTTTTGTTTTGTATTCCACTTTATCCTCAGCTGCTACTGTGGCACGAATGACATCGCGAATTTCTTTATTTATCGTTTTCGGCGTAATGCCGTGCTCTTCGTTAAACCGCTCCTGCTGCTCGCGGCGGCGTTTTGTTTCATTAATCGCAATTTCCATAGACTTCGTTATTTTATCGGCGTACATAATGACGCGGCCTTCCGCATTTCTCGCTGCCCGTCCGATGGTCTGGATCAGCGACCGCTCCGAACGAAGGAAACCTTCCTTATCCGCATCCAAAATCGCAACAAGGGATACTTCGGGAATGTCCAAACCTTCCCTCAGCAGGTTGATGCCGACAAGCACATCGTACTTGCCAAGGCGCAGGTCGCGGATAATTTCAATCCGTTCAAGCGTCTTGATCTCAGAATGCAGATAGTTTACTTTAATGCCGATTTCCTTTAAATAATCGGTCAGATCCTCTGACATCTTCTTCGTCAAAGTTGTCACAAGCACCCGTTCATTCCGCTCGATTCTTGCTTGAATTTCGCCGATCAAGTCGTCAATCTGACCTTCGATTGGACGGACGTCAATAAGCGGGTCAAGAAGCCCCGTCGGACGAATGATCTGTTCGACCATTTCATCTGTATGTTCAATCTCGTACGGCCCTGGTGTTGCTGATACATACACGATATTGTGCATATGCTTTTCAAATTCCTCAAAACGAAGCGGACGGTTATCAAGCGCTGATGGAAGCCGGAAGCCGTGATCCACGAGCACCTGTTTCCGCGCCTGGTCTCCGTTAAACATGCCGCGCACCTGGGGAATTGTCACATGCGACTCATCCACCACGATCATAAAATCGTCTGGGAAATAATCAAGAAGCGTATACGGCGTTGAACCTGGAGGCCGCAGCGTCAAATGTCTTGAGTAGTTCTCGATGCCGGAGCAGAAACCCATTTCACGCATCATTTCAAGATCATATCTTGTCCGCTGCTCTAAACGCTGCGCTTCAAGGAGCTTTCCGTTTTCATGCATGACCTTCAGCTGCTCCTCAAGCTCCTTCTCGATATTTTGAATCGCCTTCTCCATTTTCTCGGCCCGCGTTACGAAGTGGGATGCCGGGAAAATCGCAACATGATCTCGGTCGCCGAGAATTTCTCCTGTCAGCGCATCCACTTCCCGAATCCGTTCGATTTCGTCACCGAAAAATTCAACTCTGATACAATGCTCATCACGGGATGCCGGAAAGATTTCCACTACATCCCCGCGCACACGAAATGTACCGCGCTGAAAGTCGATATCGTTGCGGGCATATTGGATGTCTACAAGTTTTCTGAGCAGCTCGTTGCGCTCAATTTCCATTTCAGTCCGCAGTGACACGACCATTTCCCGGTATTCCTCAGGCGAACCGAGGCCGTATATACAAGACACACTCGCAATAATAATGACATCTCTGCGCTCAAACAAAGCTGATGTGGCGGAGTGTCTCAGTTTATCAATTTCATCATTAATACTAGCGTCTTTCTCTATAAATGTATCCGTTTGAGGCACATACGCCTCCGGCTGATAATAATCATAGTAGCTGACAAAATACTCGACAGCATTGTTCGGAAAAAATTCCTTGAACTCACTGTAAAGCTGTCCAGCAAGGGTTTTGTTATGGGCAATCACGAGAGTCGGCTTATTGACTTCTTTAATCAAATTAGACACCGTAAATGTTTTCCCAGTTCCTGTCGCACCCAGCAGAGTCTGATGCTTCTTGCCCTCCTGAATTCCTTTTACAAGCTTTTCAATGGCTTTCGGCTGATCTCCTTGGGGCTGATATTTCGAGACTAACTCAAAGCGATCTTTCACAAAAATAAGCCTCCGTTTCTTTAACGAAATCTTCCTATAGATATAGTAACACAATGGAAAGCAAAATCACTAAAAATACGAACTAAAGTTCGGTGGTTTTTTATTTCCAGCTGTTTTTGTGTATAAAAAACCTGCTTTTAAAACGTAAAAGCAGGTATTCAGTCTTTATATTCATTATGTCCGATTTATTCTTCTTTTTTCTCTGCAGCTTTTTTGGCCATATACAGTCCGCCAGCCACAAGAGACACAACATCCAATCCTACAATAAAATACGTTTCTGTATAGCCTTTTAAATAAGAGGCAAACAGCAATGCAGCTGTTAAAGCGATCGCCACATAATGATTAAAGGTGACTCTAGTAAATAGAACAACAAGCATAAAAGGGAAAAACAATGCAAAAACGGCTTTTGTAATCAACAAAAACCCTCCTCAGGGATTCTTCATCTGATCTGATTATAGTAAAAAATGAAGAATCGGACAATCGTGCATTCGCTCCCTCTACTACACCATACCCCTTTTCAGCCAAAATCAATCACCATATTTGCATTTTGGTGCCGGTCAAAACTTATTCCATGGTGCCGCTGTTCTAATCAGCGGCACTTTTTTTATTACATCATCAAGTCCGCCGCCAGATTCCGAGAATAAAAGAAAATAGGCATACAGTACCAGTACGGCCGCATTTTTCAGGATAATATAACCAACTTAACTATTCATTTTATTTAGGACTTTCTGCGTTTGACAGCATTTTCCTGAAAACCTACAATTAAATGATAGTGTTTACTATCATTTTTTAAACACAGGCTCCGCAATAAAAAGACTAGAGAGAAAAACAAAATGAATGAAGAAAAGAGGGGTTTCAAATATGTATTCTGTTTTATTTCGCCAGGCAGAAGAGTCCAGCCAGCTGGCTGGAGCAAAAGGAATGAATTTAATTAAATTGACCAAACACGGTCTTCCTGTTCCGGACGGGTTTATTATTCAAACGAATGCGCTCGCACGTTTTATGGAGGACAACCAGCTTCAAGAGACTAGTGAAAACGTCGAAAGCAGGATCATTTCCGGAACATTT
Source organism: Bacillus sp. LR_5 (assembly GCF_042709275.1). Classification (NCBI taxonomy): domain Bacteria; kingdom Bacillati; phylum Bacillota; class Bacilli; order Caryophanales; family Bacillaceae; genus Bacillus; species Bacillus sp. LR_5. The sequence goes on from NZ_JAVAXX010000100.1 coordinate 11,626, forward strand.
TCGGATGAGCTGAAAGATGAGCTGACTAGTTCCTTTTATAAGCTTAGAGAAGCATATCGATCCGTAGCCGTGCGTTCTTCGTCTGCCTCGGAAGATTTAGAAGGCGCCTCATTCGCGGGTCAATATGAAACCTACTTAAATATCAAAACAGAGGAAGAGTTTCTGGCTAAAGTGAAAGAATGCTGGGCCTCATTTTTTTCTGGGCGGGTCAGCAGCTATAAGAAAAAAATGAACAATCAAATCGCAGAGCCGTTAATGGGAATAGTCGTTCAGGGGTTGATCGATTCAGAAATGTCAGGTGTTATCTTCAGCCGCAACCCTGTTACCCATGATGATAGAGAGCTTTTAATCAGCGCCAGCTACGGGTTGGGTGAAGCTGTTGTTTCAGGAAGTGTTACCCCAGACACATTCATTGTTAATAAATCTTCGTTTGAGATTCAGAAAGAAATAGGTGCAAAGGAAATCTACATGAAGTCTGCGGCAGAAGGAATTGCTGAAAAAGAAACGAGTGAAGACATGCGCAGCCGTTTTTGCCTTACAGATGAACAAGTGATTGAATTGGCTGAAATCACAAAAAAAACCGAAGACCTGTACGGATATCCTGTCGATATAGAATTTGGTATTGCTGATCATCAAATATACCTTCTGCAAGCTCGCCCGATTACAACCATTGATCAGGACAAAAAAGCGGCAGAAGAAAAACGCAGCTTCATGATTACCGACACTGATATGAATGATTTCTGGCTTAACATGGAGTCTAATATTGAAGGTCCGGTGAGTCCGTTATTTTCATCCTTCATCGTGCCGGCGTTGGAATATGGCTTGAAGAAGAGCATGCAAAAGTTTCCGATTGGTGTAGTTGTTGATGAAGTAAAACTTTATCGCGGACATATTTATTCCAAAAACCAAGGCGGACAGCAGCCTCCTTCTGAAGACTGTGGCAAAGAGCTTTTCCCGATTTTATCGGAGCATATGTATGACATCATCAATCACACATACCTCCCTTTTTACCGGACATTGGACCATCTCGCACAAACTGAGCATACCGCAGAAAGCGCACTGGATGCTTTTCAAAAACTAAAGGCCTTTTATCTCACGGCTTATGAAGAGCACTTCAATATCGTTTTCCCGCAAATCCTTTTAACAAACAAACTGCAAGCGATGTATCAGGACATTCAAGGAGAGTCCGAAAACGCTCATTTTTACGAGATGCTGACAGGAAAAATGAACAAATCACTGGAAACGGACCGTTGCTTATGGCTATTTTCTGTGGAAGTTCAGGAGAACCCGAACCTTCTGGCCATTTTTGAAAACAACCAGCCTGAACAGCTCCAGGAGAAATTGGAACAAACAGATGAGGGAAGACACTTCCTGAAGAACGTCCATGAATTCTTGCAAGAATACGGATGGAGATCTGTTAAAAGTCATGATCTGATTGAACAAATCTGGGTGGAAAATCCGTATTTCGCTCTGGCCAATATTCAAAATTATGTCCGTAATGGCTATCATTTTGACAATGAATTTCAGAAAACGAAAGAAAAACGAGAGAAATTATACAATGAATTCTTGGAAAACATAGAAGATCCCGGTTTGCGCACCGAATTTGACCGCTATTATCAATGGACACTGAACTCTGCAAATATAAAAGATGATCACCACTTTTATATTGACGCCATGCTGGATGCCAAGGCGAGAATCTTTCTGCTGAAGATAGGTGAATTGCTGGCGGAAAACGGTGTCATTCAAGATCGTGAGGACCTTTGGTTCTTATATGACGACGAAGTGGAACAAGCGCTTCTTCACTCTGTATCCCTGCAAGAAAAGGCTGAAAAACGCAGACAGATTTTTCATGAGTATGAGCTGGCCCAAGCCCCTGCCTACCTCGGCACCCCGACAAAAGAACAGCTCAAAGCAGCTGAAGAAATTGTCGGCGCTGTGATAGAGGATGAAAAAAACACAGAGAATCATATTTTTGGCATTGCGGCATCAAGCGGCATTGCGACAGGTCCGGTGAAAATCATTCGGGACGCCAATGAATTTTCTCAATTCGCGCCTGGGGACGTACTCGTTTGCAAGATGACCACACCGCTATGGACCAGCCTGTTTCAAGACGCCAAAGCGATTATTACAGACACAGGCGGCATTTTGTCTCACGCTGCGATTATTGCCCGTGAATACGGCATTCCAGCTGTTCTCGGCACACGCACGGCAACCGAAAGACTGCGAGACGGTGACATCATCACTGTTGACGGAAGCAGCGGCAAAATCACAGTTGTCAGCCGGTCCTGATGCGTCCCCCTCTTTCTTATACAAGCGGGGCGGGTGTATACTTGTCCTGCCAGTATACTCGTGAGGTGAAACGTATTGAGACCGACAAACAAGAGAATCCTTGACGCTGCCATGCAGCTGCTCGTCAAAAAAGGATATCGCGCAACAACTACAAAAGAAATTGCAGAAAAAGCAAATGTAAGTGAAGCGACGATTTTCAGGAACTTTAAAAACAAACAAGGACTAGTTGAGGCTTTGCTTTCTCAGCATTCTTCAAACAGAGGCAGCATTTTGGAACAAACAGAAGGGGATTTGTACAAAGACCTGCTTCATATCGGAACCTGTCTCTTGGAGGAGCTCGAACATAGAAAAGATATCATTAAAATCAGCTTTCGTGAACCGGCCATGTTTCAGGATGTCATTAACCACGTCACTGAATATCCCCAATCTATGAAACAGCTATTGGTTGATTATCTCAAAACAATGGGTGAGAAAGGGGTTATTCAGACAGGAAATGAAGCGGAGCATGCCGACGTGTTCATGTCGATTATCTTCGGTTATTTCATTCACCGTCTCCACTTAGGAGACCGGGTCATATCAATGCCCCAGGAAAAAATGCTGGAGCACAGCACAGCTCTATTTGTCAAAGGAATTTCTGCTGATTAACTCCTTGGCATAATAAAAAGGAGGATCCCAATGAGCTCAAGAAAAGAATGGGCGCTGATCGTCTCGCTATTATTGGGGGCCATTCTGGCTCCCATTAACTCAACGATGATCGCGGTCGCGCTCTCATCTATTTCCCATACGTATAACGAGTCCATCGCAAGCATCACTTGGGTGGTTACCGTTTATTTAATCGTGATGGCAATCACACAGCCGATTGCAGGAAAGCTCGGTGATATGTACGGCAATAAAACAATGTACTTATGGGGAGTCGGCCTTTTTCTAATCGCATCTCTAGGCTGCGCCCTTTCACCGAGTCTGCTCCTGTTAATTGTCTTTCGGGCATTGCAGGCTGTCGGCGGGGCATTGCTTACGCCAAACAGCATTGCCATTATCCGGCATGTTGTTTCTGAAAAACGCCTACCGAAAGTGTTTGGATTTTTCGGACTGGGTGCGGGACTTGGTGCAGCACTCGGGCCTTTTATCGGCTCTATACTGATTGACAGCTTCAGCTGGCATTCGATTTTTTGGGTCAACATCCCGTTCCTCGCCATTGCTTTATTTACGGCATTAACGATGTTTCCTCAATATAAAGAAAATAAATCTGACGCGCCGCTGGATATCATCGGCTCTCTCTTGCTTGCAGGCAGCATCGTTTCAATTATCCTGCTGACGAAAAATGAGGCTCCATGGGGATATGCGGTATACAGTGTATTGATACTTCTTTTTGTTCCGCTTTTTTTCAGAAGAGAAAAACGTACCCAGCACCCCATCATTGACTTTGCACTGTTTAAAAGCTCAACCTTTACAAATGCGAATCTATCAGTCTTGTTAAGCAATTTGATGATGTATGCCGTCTTATTGATTATGCCGTTATTTATGACGAACCAATTTGGGCTTAATACGTCTAACAGCGGGATGGCGCTTTCTGTATTTTCGATCTTCATGTCAGCCAGCAACTGGGTGGGCGCGCAGCTCCATCACAAATGGGGAGCCAAAAAAATCATTTTTCTTTCATTTGCCATGATGGCTGGTGCGAATCTATTATTTTTGCTGTTAAGCAGCTCGCATTCTGTCTTGTTCCTCATGCTCTCTCTTATCCTTGGCGGGCTCGCTTCCGGAGTCGGCCTGACCAGCATGCAGGTTTCATCCCTTGCCACAGTAGACCCCGGAATGTCAGGAGTGGCATCCGGCATTTTCTCGACCTTCCGTTATTTCGGAAGCATCATTTCATCAGCCTTAATTGGCCTGATTTCGGGATATCACATCCTATTTATGATTCTCTTTGCTGTATCCATCATCGGCGTTTTTGTTTCATTGGGCATCAAATCTGATGAAACGGCACGGATAGAAAAAAACTCAGCGTAACGCAAAACAGCCCGGCATCGCATCTTCCTGCGGTGCCGGGCTGCCTTTTATGATCCAGAAGCGGCTGCTTCGTCTTCACGGTCATCCTTTACGAAGAGGATGCCCAATTCATGATGTTCTCCTTCATAAGAAGCTCGCTGGTCAAAACGAATTTCTCCATTCAAACCGATAATTTCAAGCTTTACATATGCACGGTTATGCTGAAGCGCTTCATAGAAATCAGAAACGTTCTTAACCGGTATGCCATTGACTTTCGTTATGATTTCCCCGATTTTCAATTCCAGATCCTCAGCCGGCGTATTGGGGATAATCCCAAGCACCATTAAGCCCTGATCCCTTTTCGAGAAATAAAACGGAGCCGCGTTATCATTCACTCTTTGCTTTATGGACAGAAAAATACGCCCTAACAAAGCGGTACAGACCGCTGCACCCGCAAGCGGCGTCCACAGTAAGCTCGCTGCACCGAGAACTGCGACGGCAAGACCGAGAATACAAACGCGTTTCGCTGTGATCCTTATACTCGTTTCAGGCAGCGATCCCTGTACCCTTTGTCCAAATCCGACAAAGTAAGGAATCCATAGAAAATGGAATGAGCCGCCGGGAACCGTAAACACGGGCCACCAGCTAAGGTGCGATTCTAAACCATTACCGGGCACGAGAAGGAACAGCGGCAAAAGCCAAACCCGGTTTGCCAGCTGCTGTCCGATCGGCAAACCGCGGCTGCTTACGACAAGTGCCGGTGATGTTCTCACATGCGCAGAACGATAAGCAACCGCTCCTTCAGTGATAATCAGCAAACCTAGAAACACAGCCACAGCCGGCCAAACAACTGCAAATCCTTGCGGAAATCTCTCCAGAAAGGGCTCCGCCTGATATATTTGCAGTCCAAAACCTATCAGCATACTCACACTGACGATATATGCAGCAGACATCCAGTTTGCGCGAAGAGTGAACGCTGCCGCTGCAGTGATAACGGCAATAATCGCAAGTAAACCGAGAGGAATCGATATTCCGAGTCCACCTAAAATAACTGACAAAAGAAGACCTGGAATCAGTCCCTTTGTATATGTAAATTTCAGATCATCATAAATATCTGCTATTCTTGTATGAAAGGTTTTTCGTTCCCGTTTGATTCTTACATAGCCGAAAGCCAGGGTTATGATGATAAAAAACCAGAAAAGCGGGTGTAAGAAGAACAAGCCCGCGCTTTTTAACAGTTCAATTCCCCATTGAACAGACACTATCTCTCACCGCCTCAAGCCAAACATGTTACTCATATTCTATCAAATATTAAATGGCTTGGATATCCTCAGGAGAGTTTATCTCTCTTGCGTCATCCACAGCGTGACATTCGATAGTGAAAAATCCTTTAAATAGTGGTTTACATCCACATCCAATAACCCGCTGATTAGATGCATCGACCTTTTTATATCTGTCAGATTAATTCCTAATCGCTTATGGTTTTTCATTAAGTAGTTAAAATAATGTTTGGCGCAATCCTCATTAATGTCATTTACTGATTCGACATTGGTGTAATTGACCAAATATCTGCTGAACAGCATAAGAAGACTTAGTGCTTTTGTAGCTGAAAATGTTACGTCTTGTGTTCTGTCTTTTAATTGTTCCACTAATTCATAATATTTTTTTTCACGCACAATACTTGCCCTCTTCAATTGTGAACCCCCATTTTCTTTATACAGATAAGCACGGGCCAGTATAAGCAGCAGTACTGGAGTGCTAACAAGCATTCTCGCTAACGTTACTCTTTAAATACCTGTCGTTCAGCTGCCATTAACCTGATTACTGTTCTTTTTAGAACCTTCTTATATTGTATGAAGTAAACAAAGACTAGGCAACTTGCAAAAGTTTCATTTTAAATGCATATTAACTCGTTAGAAAGTCTCTCTCATATATTGATATCGGGTAATAACAGTCCTTTATAAATGTTTATTTGTGAAAATTTTTTTAATTTCTTGTCAAAAACTCATTTTTTATGTGACTTATGATCCATAATCTCTTTAAGCACAAAGAAACAGGAGATGGAATACCATCTCCTTTAATTGACAAATAATGATTTCAATGCTGTTTGAAGCTGCAAATCATTTTTTTCATCTGATTTTTTCTTTTCTATCTGCTGATTTAATGTCTCTGCAGTGCGAGTGTCGATCACACCGGTTTTATTCAGCTTGTTTTGATCCTGAAAAGCCATAACCGCTTTTTTCATGTCTTTGCTGAAATAGCCATCCTCACGTCCCGGATCAAAGCTGAGACCTTTTAACAATACCTGCGCATGCTTGACGTCTTCATTGTTCATGTCCACTTTAAGCGGCTCTTTCAGCTGTAAAGGCCCAGCGGAAAAATAATCGGGCTGCTTAATCGCAATGGTCGGTTCAATTCCTTTCTTATGAATCCAGTTTCCATTTGGCGTCAGCCACTTGTAAAGCGTTAATTTGATGTTGCTGCCGTCCCCCATTGGCACAGCCTGTTGAACCGTTCCCTTTCCAAAAGACGTATCGCCTACAACATCATAATGGCCAGCTTCCTTTAATGCGCCGGCAAGAATTTCTGATGCAGAGGCACTTCCTTTATCCGTAATCACATTGACAGGGTACGCTTTTTTATGGGTCAATGTTGAAAAATAACGTTTTTTATCCCCATTGCGTTCAGCAATCTGAATATACGGCTGATCCTTTGTAACGAAATGCTTAAGAATTTCTTCCACACTTTGAAGATATCCGCCCGGGTTGCCGCGTACATCAATGACAAGTCCTTCTATTTCTTTTTTCTCAAGCTCCCTCAGCGCTTTTGCAAAATCCTCTGCGGTGTGCTCAGAAAAAGTAGAGATGGCAATATATCCGACAGAATGCCCCTGTACTTTTTTCTCTGATGCAAAAACCGTTTCGAGCGGAATCTCAGCTCTCTTGATCCGGAATGACAGCTGCTTCTTCGTTCCAGGCCGCTGAATCTTCATTGAAACGCTGGACCCTTTTTTTCCTCTTATTTTTAACACAGCGTAGTTTAAATCCTTGCCGGCCATCGATTCTCCATTGATGCTGATAATTTCATCATTAGGCTTCAACCCGGCTTTTTCCGCTGGCGATTTCTTGAATGGGGAAACAATAATAATTTTGCCGTCTTCCATGCCAACCTCAGCCCCGATGCCTTCAAATGAGGAATCAAGAGAATCAGAAAATTGCTTAGCTGTCTGCTTGTCCATGTAAACAGAATAAGGATCATTTAGCGTAGACAGCATTCCCTGGATGGCTCCCTCGAGCAGCTTTTCTCTATCTACTTTTTCTACGTACTCATTCGAAATTAACTCATACGCTTTTTCGATTTTGTCCATAGCTTTATCCCGTTCAGAGTCAGCTTGTGCCATCGCGGGAACTGCTGCAGTCTGGGGCTTATCCATCTCAAGCAGGTTGATTCCCGCATATACACCGGCGCCTCCGAACAGCATGCTCCCTGCTGCTATCACAGCCATTATTTTTTGATTCATCCTTTACTCCTCCTGTATGCCAGACTGTCTTTACCAAAACCTAGAGATAGTATATGTAAAGGATGGAGATTTCATGTAATCATAGAAGAAAAAGAAGGCAAATGAAAAGCCGTCCCGAAAACGGAACGGCTTTTTCACTTTATACTCGCAAAAACTTGCGGATGGAAGTCAGACTTCCCCATACTCCAATTACTGCGCCGATTGCAATCAGCACTAGCGAAACTTGGAATACAAATGGATTATAAGGAAGAAGAGAGACAAATGATCCTTGAACCTTTGGAACGACCCATCCGATGACGTATTGGTAAGTGCTCAGCACCAGTGCAATCGGAATCACAGAACCGAATACGCCTAGCAGCAATCCTTCAAGGAAAAACGGCCAGCGGATAAACCAGTTTGTCGCACCGACAAGT
>NZ_JAVAXX010000101.1:0-19824 GCF_042709275.1 Bacillus sp. LR_5
AACTAAAATCAAAACGAAACATCTGGGAGGAATGACCTTGAAGAAAACAATTGGTTTTATCGGCCTTGGAGTGATGGGAAAAAGCATGGCGTCACATATTCTCGATGACGGCCATCCTGTTTTGGTGTACACCCGGACAAAAGAAAAAGCAGACAGCATACTGCAAAAAGGCGCGGTATGGAAAGAAACGGTCAAAGATCTTTCAAAAGAAGCGGACGTTATCATTACAATGGTCGGCTATCCCAGTGATGTTGAAGAAGTGTATTTCGGAAGCAACGGAATTATTGAAAACGCAAAAGAAGGCGCATATCTCATTGATATGACGACATCTAAACCTTCACTTGCGAAGAAGATTGCTGAAGCGGCTAAAGAAAAATCATTGTTCGCTTTAGATGCCCCTGTTTCCGGCGGAGATATCGGCGCGCAAAACGGAACACTCGCAATTATGGTTGGAGGAGAAAAAGAAGCATTTGAAGCCTGCATGCCGATTTTCTCTTTAATGGGAGAAAACATTCAGTATCAAGGACCGGCTGGAAGCGGCCAGCATACCAAGATGTGTAATCAGATTGCAATCGCAGCTGGTATGATCGGTGTTGCTGAAGCGATGGCATATGCTCAAAAATCAGGCCTGCAGCCGGAAAATGTCCTGAAAAGCATCACAACGGGCGCAGCCGGAAGCTGGTCATTATCAAATCTTGCTCCCCGTATGCTGCAAGGCAACTTTGAACCAGGTTTTTATGTGAAACATTTTATTAAAGATATGGGAATTGCGCTAGAGGAAGCAGAATTAATGGGAGAAGAAATGCCAGGCTTGTCGCTTGCAAAATCCTTATATGACAAGCTCGCTGCACAAGGCGAAGAAAACAGCGGAACACAGAGTATATATAAGCTCTGGGTGAAATAAAAAAAGATTGCCTGTACGAAACAGGCAATCTTTTTTTTATTATTTTCCGATGAATTGCTGTGTCCAGATGCTTCCAGACTCAACGTAGCCTACACCGATGTGAGTAAAGTTAGGGTTTAGAATGTTTTTTCTGTGTCCTTCACTGTTCATCCAAGCTTTTACTACTTCTTCTGGTGTTTTTTGGCCTTTAGCAATGTTTTCACCTGCTGTTTTGTAGCTGATTCCGAAAGATTTCATCATGTCAAACGGTGAGCCGTAAGTTGGGCTTTGGTGATCAAAGTAGTTCTTGTCTTTCATATCCTGAGATTTTGCGCGTGCAGATTTGCTTAACGTTTCATCAATTTGAAGCGGTTTTAAGCCTTGTTTTTGTCTTTCTGCATTTGTAAGCTCAACAACTTTTTTCTCATATGCACTTACAGATGAAGGTACAGATGTTGTTGTGTTTGTTTTTTCAGCTGCAGGTGCTTTAGAAGCAGCGTTTTGTTCAGTAGCTGCAGCTGCTTTTTCTGTAGTTTTTTGCGCAGGTTTTGCAGTTTCTGTCTTTTGAACATCCTGAATGTTCATGTTAGATTGCTTCGCATGTTTTTTAAGAAGCTGCTTGATCTCTTTTTCGTTTGCAGCATTTAATGTTTTAATATTTGTGTTAATATGCAGCTTTTTCACTACATCGTTAAGAGACATGTTTTGTACTGTGTTCCCTGTTTTTACTGTTACCACATGCTGGCAGGAGAGTTCTTTCGCTGATGCTTGCTGTACGCCCCCGAATGTGAATAATCCAACCGCAGCGGCAGCAGATAAAATAAATGCTTTCTTCATTAGTTCATAACCTCCTAGAGTTGTTTGTTTCTACAAAAAAATCATAACATAGCTTTTTTGTCATAAAGTATCCATCACTTTCCTTTGACAAAGAGAGATTGTCATTTTCGTAACCAATATGCGCTAAACCGCTGAGGTGAAGGGAATCAGCTGTATTTCATGATATTATCGTACAGTTACATAGCTTCCTTTTATTTGAATCGTTAGTTATATTTTAATGTGTTTTTATATTGACAGCTTTTTTTATCCTTTTTTGCTGTAACAACTGTTACAAAGGTGTTACAATTAATCTCAGTATATGTAAATATATTGAATGATTTGAGAGGGGTAACCAGAAGTGACTGAAATAGGACGTGAACCAAAGAAAAAAAGCAAAGGAAACAGGGCAATCAGAATGAACCTTTTTTTCCTTGCTGTCTTTGTTCTCTTCACTGCATTAATCTTTAAGCTTGGCGTTGTTCAAATTGTTGAAGGTGAACAGCATGAAGAAAACGCGGAGAAAGCAAATGCAAAAACAGCGTACTATCCGGCGCCTCGAGGGAAGATGTACGACAGAAACCAGAAAGTGGCTGTCGATAACCAGAGCGTGCCTGAAATTGTGTATGTTTCAACATCGAGCACAAAAACAGAAGACAAAATCAAAACAGCGAAGCGGCTTGCTGCTTTAATTCATATTGATACCGAATTTTTGAAGGAAAGAGATTTGCGTGATTACTGGCTCGCATCTCATCCGAAAAAAGCCGCCGCTCTGCTCAAGGAATCTGAAAGCAATTTGAAAGGGGCCCAGGCTTACAAGCTTCAAATTGAGCGTGTACCGGATCAAGAATTGAAGGCGATTCAGCGAGATGACGAAGAAATGGAAATCGCTGCGATTTATACAAGGTTTTCAAGCGGAAATGCTTACGAACCTCAAATCGTAAAAGCGATGAATCCAAATGAAAGCAACAGCAATGGAAAAAACGGAACATTGCTTGATGAGAAGAAAAGCTCCACGCAACGACCAAAAAATGATTTAACATATGATGAAATTTCAATTGTTTCTGAGCATTTAGAAGAGCTTCCGGGAATCGACATCGTAAACGATTGGACACGAAAATATCCTTATGACAAAACCCTCTATTCCGTTTTCGGCGGCGTCACGACACCTGATCAAGGCCTGCTGAGCGACCGGAAAGATTTCTACTTAACAAGAGGCTATGCGAATAATGACAGAGTGGGGAAAAGTTATATAGAGTATCAATATGAAGACTATTTAAATTCCCAAAAGGAAAAAGTGCAATACGTAGAAGACAATAAAGGGAATGTCGTCAGCCAAAAAACCATTGATAAAGGCAGCAGGGGATACGATCTTCAGCTTTCTTTTGACATGGAGCTCCAGGCAGAAGTGGAAAAGATCATTGAAGAAGAAGTGAGAAACAGCCGTGCACGCGGAAACTATATGCTTGACAGAGCCTTTGTCGTGATGATGGACCCGAATAACGGCGATATTTTGTCCATGGCAGGAAAAAAGATAGATTTAGAAACAAACAAAATTCAAGATTATGCGATAGGGGCATTTACAACCCAATATGAAATGGGTTCAGCAGTAAAGGGTGCCACAGTGCTTGCCGGTTATCAGGACGGAATTCCGCACTATAAATATTTTCTCGATGCTCCAATGTATTTAGGAACAAATCTCATAAAAAAATCTTATACCAATATGGGAACGATCAATGAATTAACCGCTCTGCAAAAAAGTTCTAACGTATATATGTTTAATGTTGCCATGCATATTGCGGGTGTAACATACAAGCCGCATGGGTCTCTTCCGGCTGATCAGAAGGATTTACTGAAAATGAGAAACTATTACAGCCAGTTTGGCCTAGGGGTAAAGACAGGTATTGACCTGCCTCAGGAATCAGCTGGTATGCAAACCACACCTGAAACTGTAGGGGGATTAATTTTAGACTTGGCAATCGGTCAATACGATACATACACACCGCTTCAAATGGCCCAGTACATCTCAGTAATCGCCAATGGAGGCTATCGTGTGCAGCCTAGAATCGTCACAAGTATTCATAAGCCAGGAAAAAAAGACCAGCTTGGTAAGGCGATTGAACATAGAAAACCTAAAGTGCTAAATAAGATCAACAATTCAGAGAGTGATTTGAAGCAAGTGCAAACAGGTATGAAATTAGTCACTTCTTCAGGGACAGCTAAAAATACGTTTACAGAAGACGTATCAGGAAAAACGGGAACAGCGGAAACATTTTACTACGGCACGAATCGTAATTGGTGGGGGAAAAGCACATACAACCTTACTTTTGTCGGTTATTACCCGTCGAAAAATTCAAAAGTGGCTTTTAGTGTTGTTGTTCCATCAGTAGATGATGATGATAAGATCAATAAAATTATTGCCAAAAGAGCTATACACGCTTACGCAGAGCTCGAAAAGAAACACAGTAAAAAATAAAAAAACAGGGTGCACAACTGAAAGGTTGTGTGCCCTTTCTTTTATTCAAAAATTGACGTTCACCATAAGAATAGAAGGAGAATACTCATTTTCTAGCGAATCATACTAGGTAAAAGTCAATCTGTATATGTCGAAATACGATGATCATGCAAAGGAGGGATTCTGTGGAACAGGATACGCAGCATGTTAAACCATTTCAAACAAAAACCGATATTCATGCAGTCTTGGCCTCTAATGGACGCATCATTTATATATCTGCCAACTCTAAACTGCATTTAGGCTATCTCCAAGGAGAGATGATCGGATCATTCCTCAAAACGTTTTTGCATGAGGAAGACCAATTTTTAGTTGAAAGCTATTTTTATAATGAACATCATCTGATGCCATGCACCTTTCGTTTTATTAAAAAAGATCATACGATTGTGTGGGTGGAGGCTGCGGTAGAAATCGTTACGACAAGAGCTGAGCGGACAGAACGGGAAATCATTTTGAAAATGAAGGTTCTTGAAGAAGAAACAGGCCATCAATCCCTAAACTTCGAAAAACATGAAATCGAGCCTGCAAGCCCGGAATCGACTACATATATAACGGATGATTATGAACGGTTAGTTGAAAATCTTCCGAGTCCGCTATGCATCAGTGTCAAAGGCAAGATCGTCTATGTAAACAGTGCGATGCTTTCAATGCTGGGAGCGAAAAGCAAGGATGCTATTATTGGCAAATGGTCCTATGAATTTATTGAAGAAGAATATCATGATATCGTGAAAAACAGGATTATACGAATGCAAAAAGGAATGGAAGTTGGAATGATTGAACAGACGTGGAAAAGGCTTGATGGCACACCTGTTCATTTAGAAGTGAAAGCGTCCCCGACCGTCTACAAAAAACAGCAGGCTGAGCTGCTGCTGCTGATCGATATCTCTTCAAGGAAAAAATTCCAAACCATCCTGCAAAAAAGCCGTGAACGATATCAGCTGCTGATTCAAAATTCAATCGATACCATTGCGGTGATTCATAATGGAAAATGGGTGTTTATGAATGAGTCGGGAATATCCCTGTTTGAAGCGGCTACCTATGAAGATTTAATTGGCAAAAACATATTTGATCAGCTGCATCCTTGCGATCATGAGGATGTAAAAGAAAGAATCCAAAACATCGCCGAGCAAAAAACACAATCAGAAATTGTCAAGCAATCATGGTTCACCTTCCAGAACAGGGTCATCTATACGGAGATGGTCTGCATTCCGACGACCTTTTTTGGAGAAGCTGCTGTCCAAGTCATTCTTCGGGACATTTCTGAGAGAAAACAAACAGAAGAATTGATGCTGAAATCGGAAAAATTATCAATCGCAGGGCAGCTCGCGGCGGGAATCGCTCATGAAATTCGCAACCCGCTGACGGCGATCAAAGGATTTTTGCAGCTGATGAAACCGACGATGGAAGGAAATGAACATTACTTTGATATTGTCTTTTCTGAACTCAGCCGTATCGAACTAATACTCAGTGAACTGCTTATGCTGGCGAAACCCCAGCAAAATGCCGTTAAAGAATATTTGAACTTGAAAAAATTAATTGGTGAGGTCTCGGCCCTGTTAGAAACACAGGCAAATTTAAATGGTATTTTTATCAGAACAAGCTATGAAAATGACAGCATTTATATAAACGGGGATCAAAACCAATTAAAGCAGGTATTCATTAATTTAATTAAAAATGCAGTTGAATCAATGCCTGACGGGGGAACAGTAGACATTATCATAACTGAGGATGAGCATTCTGTTCATGTCACTGTCAAAGATGAAGGGGAAGGCATACCTGAAAAGGTGCTGAACCGGATTGGAGAACCATTTTTAACGACAAAAGAAAAAGGCACGGGGCTTGGACTGATGGTGACATTTAATATTATCGAAAATCATCAGGGAGTCATCCATGTTGATAGCCAGCCGGAAAAAGGCACAGCATTTAAAATTTCATTTCCAAAAAAATAAAACAACGGCTTAAACGCCGTTGTTTATCGTCTGCATTGATTCCCGTTTTTTTAATACAAATAATTCTAAGCGGTCCAGGCCTTCTCTTAGCGTATCCAGCGAGTATGCGAAAGACAGCCTCACATATCCCTCACCATACTTTGAGAATGAGCTGCCCGGCACGAGTGCCACACCTGAATCTTCCAAAAGAGCCATACTAAAATCAAAAGAAGACATTCCAAATGATTTAATAGATGGGAAGATATAAAACGCGCCAGACGGTTTCACGACGTCAAGTCCCATGGAAACAAGACGGTCATACACATAGTCCAGACGTTTTTTGTATTGTTCCCTCATAATTAGGGCGTCGTCAAAGCCGTTTGTCACAGCTTCAAGGGCGGCTTTTTGAGAAATGGATGACGCACACGACACATTGTATTGATGAACCTTTAAAATGTGCTTTGCTATGTCTTTCGGTGCGAATAAAAATCCAATTCTCCAACCGGTCATGCTGTGTGATTTTGACAAGCCGTTAATGACAATTGTTTGATCTCGCAAATGGGTTGCGATGGAGTAATGGGGTCTGTCATATGTTAATTCACTGTATATTTCATCAGACAATACGAAGACATTTCTGCCTTTTAAAAGGGCAGCGATGCTTTTCAGTTCTTCTTCAGATAAAGTCACGCCGGTAGGATTTGACGGATAAGGAAGCACGACACACTTAGTGTTAGGAGTCAGAGCATCTTCAATCAGCCGGGCAGTAAGCTTAAAGCCATGTGACGTAGTATCAACAATGACAGGCTTGGCGCCGCACAAATTGATAATAGGTTCATAGCCTGGATAAATCGGGCCTGGCATAATCACCTCATCACCGGGAGATAAAATCGTCCGGAATGCAGCATCAATGGCTTGGCTTGCACCTGTTGTGATGATGATTTCAGATTCAGCATCATAGTTAAAATCCGCTTTTTTCTTCATATAAAGCTGCACAGCTTGTCTCAGCTCCAGGTAGCCGGCGTTCGGAGTATATGACGTCACGTTTTCATCAATGGCTTTTTTTGCGGCAGCTTTCACGTGATGCGGCGTGAAAAAGTCAGGCTGGCCGATTGTAAGTGAAATTACGTCTTCGTGTTGAGCTACAAGATTTGAGAATTTGCGTATTCCTGAAATTTCAATCTCTCTTGCTTTCGGATTCAGCAAATGTTCCATAATTCATCACCTTAACAAATATAATGAGTTTATCCTATTTTACCACTAGCTGATCATTTGTCACCTTTTTAGCCGATATATTTCGATTGTATGCGCCTTTTTTCTAAACATACCTTTCTTTTCAGAAAAAAAGAAGACAACCAGCGATTTGATTGTCTTTATTGTATCATGTTCTATTATTGTTTATATGTGCCAATATCATTAATAACCATAATCAAAATGAAGGTCTTCGTGCCAAATCATATACGATGGATGCTCTTCTTGAAGGTCAGCTGATTCTTTCTTCATATGCAGGTAAGTCTCTTCACTGATATCTTCTAAAACAGTCATTTCATTTTCTTTAAATATTACTAAGGTACCCATTATTTACACCCTTCTTTGGAAAAATCCTTGACTATTTTATCACTGTTAGTTGGAAAGTCAATGGTTATTAGGAAAAAAGTTTCTTTTTTAAAGAACCGCGGCTTGACGCTCCCAGAATCGATTTTGAAGAGCCATGCCATTCACTTTTTACAATTTACGCCGATATATACAGTACAATACTGAATGCGAATAGCGAGGGATTGAAGTGTCGTTACAACAATACGAAATTTTATTGGATTCTGGTACAAATGAATTAGAAATTGTGAAGTATGGCGTAGGCGATAATGCTTTCGGAATTAACGTCATGAAGGTAAGGGAAATTATTCAGCCAGTCGAGGTGACATCAGTGCCTCACTCCCATCAGCATGTAGAAGGAATGATTAAGCTCAGAGGAGAAATTCTCCCTGTGATCAGCCTCTTCTCATTTTTTGGAGTTGAGCCTGAGGGATCAAAAGACGAGAAATATATCGTGACTGAATTTAATAAACGGAAAATTGTTTTCCATGTCGGCTCTGTTTCTCAAATTCACAGAGTATCCTGGGAAGCAATTGAAAAGCCCACATCATTAAATCAAGGAATGGAGCGGCACCTTACAGGGATTATTAAGCTCGAAGACCTGATGATCTTTTTGCCTGACTATGAAAAAATTATTTATGACATCGAATCAGACTCAGGTGTGGATACGTACAATATGCATACCGAGGGTTTCGATGAAAGAAGAGCTGATAAAAAGCTTATCATTGTAGAGGACTCACCGCTCTTGATGCGCCTCTTGCAGGATGAGTTAAAAGAAGCAGGGTACAACAATGTTTCTTCGTTTGAAAACGGAAAAGAGGCATATGACTACATTATGAACCTTGCTGAAAATGAAACTGATTTATCAGAACAGATTGATATGATTATCACTGATATTGAAATGCCAAAAATGGACGGACACAGGCTCACAAAGCTGCTGAAGGAAAACCCGAAAAGCTCAGACGTACCGGTTATGATTTTCTCATCGTTAATTACAGATGATTTGCGTCACCGCGGAGAAGTCGTTGGCGCAGATGAGCAAATCAGCAAGCCTGAGATCAGTGACTTGATTAAAAAAGTGGATACGTATGTCATCGAATAAATAAAAACAGCCGATGCCTGAGTGGCACGGCTGTTTTTATTTTAAAAGTAACTCTCGCCAAGCTTTTTAAAAACAGGTTTATGATAAGCTGGCTGCTGGCGATTTGGCACAAGCGGTTTTTCTTTCATGCCGACATATTCTTGCAACAGGTATTTCGCTTTTGTTAAAGACATTTGAGCTTTAGGATTTCGGTACGATTGATTAAGTGTACCTAAATGCGGAAGATGTTCGAAGTCTTCTTTAGTTGGAGGCATGTGAAAATAGTAGTCTCCGATTGAAATAAGCACGTCCGATTGCTGTTGGCTAAACCTTGGATTTTTTGAAAAATGAAGCCCTATTTTCTTTCCTTTACCTTCTTTGACAAGCTTTTGCAAAGCCCGTTTTTTCAGCAGGTATAGGTATTTAGGGTTGGGGGCGGTTTTTGCATGGCGGTTCACAGTGTAAACTGCTTTTGAAAGATTTTCTACGGTTGGCTGCAGATCTTTCGTATATGCATGGTCGTCCATTATTTCTCTCCTTTGCTCTTATCAAATTCTATATGATTAGATTATACTTTTTTAAAGTTGAAATGCAAATATTGAATGTGAAAATGCGCTTTTTTCTGAGAAAAAAAGCGCATTTTTAACGTATATTATACAGATCTTGCTTTCTTTTTCGGCTGCTCTTGAAATGCTTCCTGAACATTCACTTCCACAGCCTGTGCACTGTATTTTGGCAGTGCAACAAAATAAAAAATAAAAACAAGCAGGATGATAACGCCCATGCCGTAATAAAGATAATCTATGTTTGAAACGAACTTAGGGAATAATAGCGCAACTAAGCCGAGTGTTAAAGACTGTGCAAACATCATAAAAGGGTCCTGCAAGCCGCTTACACGTCCCATCAGCTTTGGATGAACAATCTTTGGCATCCATCCTCCGATTGCAATGTTGATCGGTCCAATGCACATTCCCAGGGCAAAAGCTGCCGCGTAGTACACCCATAAAACATTCGTATAGCCGAGAACGAAAATCAGCAAGCCTGCAATGAAAATCGGTATCGACATTAAAAAATGCGGCTTCACTTTTTTAGAGATGATCGTGCCGATTACACTTCCCGCCAGCAGCCCAAACCCGAGTGCGATTGTAAATACAGACGTATGCCACTCATAACGGTCAGGCGCCAATCCGTATTTCATTGTAAACATTGGCAATACGGCGAATCCTCCGTTGACAAATCCGAAAATGAAGAAACCGAATATAAGAGATGCAAGCAGTTTGTTTTTAAAAATATAGAGAATACCTTCCCTAAAATCATTTATTGAATCTTTAACAGAAGTTTTTCTCCAGCTGAATGCGCCGTTTGGCTGCCGGGCTTCTTTCGGAATCCGGCAGCTGCGGATCAGCAGCCCGGAAATGATAAAGCTGACAAAATCAAGAATAATGGCGCCTTCAATACCGATGGTGTTGTACATAACAGCGCCAATTCCGACTCCGAACACCATGAAAATACTAAAAAGCATCTGGTTAAGCCCTGCCGCTTTCGCATAATGCTCCTTCGGCAGGATGGCTTGTACCAAACTGTTTTCTGCCGGAAAGAAAAACTTCGTGACAGCGCTTCTGACAAATAAAATACAGAAAACAAGAGGAATATTGCCGGTAAATAAAGTGAAAAAAAGAACGACAGTCAGGCCGGCTCTGATCCAATCACAGTTTTCCGCTACCTTTTTTCTGTCAAACCGGTCCGCGACAACTCCTACGATCAAAAATACAAATACGGTCGGGAGAGAATACATCAGCTCCGCCAAGGTCGTATATGAAGGCTGGCTGCTGAAGCGGTCCAGCAAGAAAAAAGCAAAGGCCATGTTGCCTACTGTCGTGCCCATTTGAGAAGCGAGTGCTGCGAAAAATAGGCGAACAAAATTACGATTTTTAAATATATCCATAAAAACGCTCCTTACCCTAAAGGTCCCACTTTATCATATTATAAACCGCCTGTTTTTGAAACAAATAAGAAAACATTACCGGTTAATAGTGACTCTTGTTCCGTTTGGCACAATTGAAGCGAGTTCGATTACGTCTTTGTTATGCATGCGAATGCAGCCTTTAGAAACAGCCTTACCAATCGAAGAGGGATTATTCGTCCCGTGTATTCCGTAGTGCTGCTTTGAAAGGCTCAGCCAATAAGCGCCAAATGGGCCGCCGGGATTGCGCTGGCGGTTAATAATATAAAACTCGCCAGTGGGCGTTTGCGTCAGTATTTTACCAACGGCGATGGGGTAGGTTTTCATTACCCGATTATTTTGGAACAGCGTAAGGGTCTTCGCTCCGATTGAGACTGCGATATGATACGGAATCGTATTAGGGTCCGGCAGGCCGGGTATGACTATGGACTGTCCTGCTGTGAGCCCTGCCTGCAGTGACGGATTAGCCTGGAGTAACGCAGCGGTGCTGATTCTGAAATCAGCCGCGATGCTGTTCAGTGTATCACCTTGCTTCACCTGGTACGTAAGCAGTTTCCTCATCCTCCTTTTTTACTTATAAGTATTGATAAGGAGCCCATCCTGCTACATTAATTTGTGCTTTTTAAGGTAAAGACAGTGATTTCAGGCTTGGCTAGAAACCGCAAAGGCAGTCTGGTCATCCCGAGGCCGCGGTTTACATAAATATGAGTGCTGCCTGTTTGATACATTCCTTCTATGTAGACTTTTCCATATGGAGGCGTAATGATCGGTCCGTAAAAAGGCAGCTGAATCTGGCCGCCGTGTGTATGGCCGGAAAGCTGAAGATTCACCGGATATCCTATTGTTTTTAAGGCTGCATCAGGTTCATGGACGAGCAGAATGGAAAAAAGTCTGTCGCTTAGCCTTGATAGGATGCCTTCATAATCTGGGTTTCCGAGCATTAAGTCATCAAGCGATGCAATCTCGATTTCACTGCCATCTGCAAGCGACAATGTTTGATAACCATTGCGGTATACCGTAAAACCGCCGGCCGTCATCAGGCTTTTGTAAACAGCAGTTCCATAGCCTCCGTGATCATGATTGCCGTAAATACAAAGCTTGCCGAAGGGAGCATGTAGTTTTCTCAATAATGGAATAACTGCCTGGTGTTGCTGGTACGTATTAGGATTATCGATGATATCCCCTGTAAAAACTATGAGATCAGGTTTAGATTCATTAATTGTTAGGATGACAGTTTTTAAATCTTCAAGAGTAAAATAATCACTCAAGTGTGTATCACTGAACTGCACGATTTTAAAACCGTCAAATCCGTGCGGGATGAGAGAGCTTTTTATTGTGTGTTCGGTTGTCTCGATCATATGCGGCTCCAGATATCTGGCATAGCCGTATCCTCCGCCAGCTGTTAAAGCCCCGGCAGCAAGAGTGCCGAACATTCCTTTCAGAAATTGCCTTCTGGACATCTTTTTCATTTCAAACCAACCTTTAATAGAGTTTTTCTATTATAGCATCTGTATCTTGAAAAAATCTCATATCAGCATGTACTGACAGAGCAGGCATATAATGATAGAATAATATTGAATGAATACTCATTCATAACGGGAGGGAGAAACATGGAAAAAAAAGCGGTTATTATTACCGGCGGGTCAAGCGGCATGGGAAAAGCAATGGCAAAAAAACAGGCTGAATTAGGCTGGCACGTCATGGTGACAGGACGGAACCAGGAAGCACTTGAGGAAACGAAAAGAGAAATTGAGACCTTTGAGGGGCAGGTCACTTGTTTTCAAATGGATGTCCGTTCTGATTCCGCTGCTTCAGACATGATTACAGAAGGGATAAGAGCCTTTGGCCGGCTTGATGCGCTGATCAATAATGCGGCCGGAAATTTTATTTGCCCGGCAGAAAAGCTGACGCCCAATGGATGGAAAGCCGTTATTGAGATTGTTTTAAACGGCACATTTTTTTGCAGCCAAGCTGCGGCAAGGTATTGGATCGAGCAGCAGAAGAAGGGCGTCATTTTAAATATGGCCGCCACTTATGCTTGGGGAGCGGGAGCGGGGGTCGTTCATTCTGCTGCAGCCAAAGCAGGGGTATTGTCACTGACAAGAACCCTGGCCGTGGAGTGGGGGAGCCAATACGGAATTCGCACAAACGCGATTGCACCCGGTCCGATTGAACGAACAGGCGGTGCGGAGAAGCTATTTGAATCAGAAAAAGCGATGGCTCGCACGCTAAACAGTGTGCCGCTCGGCCGGCTCGGCACGCCGGAGGAAATCGCCGCCTTGGCCGCGTTTATGCTTTCTGATGAAACTTCCTATATGAATGGAGAATGTGTCACTCTGGATGGGGGGCAATGGCTGAATCCTTATCCGTTTTAAAGCATATTAAACTTTGGATTCAATGTGGTATAATCAGACAAAGATAGAGAAGCAGGTGATAACATGTTGGATCCACTTGATATTTTAACGAACATTGATGATGTCCTCCCATATTACCAGGCGATTTTCAGTGCCGAGGAGCAGAAAATCGTCGGGTATGAGGTGCTGGGGCGTATAATGGCAGATTCGGAAATTCAAAGTCTCGGACCCTTCTTTTTAGATGGGGGAATACCCGAAGAATATAAATTAGAGGTGGATAACAGAATTATCCGCCAGGCTCTAGACCGTTTTTTAGAGGCCGATTCTGATCTGCTGGTTTTTATGAATCAGGATGCCAATCTGCTGATGCTTGATCACGGCGAAAGCTTTCTGGAGCTTCTGAAAGAATATGAAGCGAAAGGAATTGAACTTCATCGTTTCGTGCTTGAAATTACGGAGCACAATTTTGAAGGGGATATTGAGCAGCTTTACCATATGCTTGCCTACTATCGTACATACGGAATTAAAATTGCAGTTGATAATATCGGAAAAGAAAGCAGCAACCTGGACAGAATTGCATTACTTTCGCCAGATCTGTTAAAAATCGATTTGCAGGCGCTGAAAGTATCACAGCCGTCACCGTCATATGAGCATGTGCTATATAGCATATCTTTACTAGCGAGAAAAATCGGTGCTGCGCTGCTGTATGAAGACATTGAGGCGAACTTCCAGCTTCAGTACGCTTGGAGAAACGGAGGCCGCTATTTTCAGGGCTATTACTTGTTGTCTCCGTCTGAAACGTTTCTAGAGAGAGATGTATTGAAACAAAGACTTAAAACTGAATTTCACCAATTTATCACACATGAGAAAAAGAAGCTTGAAACCGTCTATGAACACTCTGAACAGTTTTACAGACGGGTTCATCAAGCGGTGACATCTTTGAGAAAAAACAACCTGTCTTCTGATGATGACTTTATTAAAAAGCTGGCGGAAGAGCTGACCGATTGCAGCTTTAGAATTTACATGTGTGATGGAGAAGGCGATCAGCTGACGGGAAATGTGTTTAAACAAGATGGAGAATGGATTTACCAGCCGGAATACGCGGAAAAGAATTGGAGCTGGCGTCCTTATTTCCTAGAGAACATTATGAGAATGAGAAATCTCAGAAAAGGGTTTTTCAGTGATCTGTACAGTGATTTGGAAACAGGTGAAATGATCAGAACGTTTTCGTATCCGATGGATGATCAGATGTATTTATTTATAGACTTGCCTTATTCTTATTTATATGAGCAGGATGGATTGATTTAAGCGGCTGAAAGGCCGTTTTTTTATGAATTGAAAAAAATATCAAAAAACGATTGACATCGATACTGAGAATCATTATCATTTAATTATAGAGAGAAGCTACTCTCTGTTCCCCAACCCCTCTATCAGATCAAGATCCGAAAAAGCTTGGCGCTACCCCCGCCAAGTTTTTTTATTTGCCAAAGCATAAGACAATCAATAAAACAATAAACCTAACTAGGGGAAAACGTTGAACACCGGGAGGAACAAAATGTTCTTTCAGCGCCCGAACACCCGTACCAATGCTGCACGGCCGTGCAAGAGATATTAGACGGCAAATGCGGCGAGATGTTCACTCTGAATCATTACATATTGCAAAATTTCAAAAGAAGATTTTGATGAAATTGCAAAAAAAGCTTTCTTGACTCTGCGGGCATACCAAAAAAAATCATAATTGTGTGCATGACATTCAAAAAAAGCCTCAAACTAATAAAAAATAGTTTTTTCACTTTTTTTCTTTTCTTAAATTCAGCAGTGAAAATGCCATCCTGTCCGACTTTATGGTATGATGCTCAATAGAACTTGTATTATAATAAATACTTGTTGATTTGAAGTTGCTTTTTGAAAGGAGTCTTTTTTTAGAATGTCACAATTAATGGGTATCATCACACGGCTGCAAAGTCTGCAAGAAACAGCGGAAGCGGCTAACGAGCCAATGCAGCGTTATTTCGAAGTAAATGGTGAGAAAATATGCAGTGTTAAATATTTCGAAAAAAATCAAACGTTTGAATTGACGGTTTTCCAAAAAGGTGAAAAACCTAACACATATCCGTTTGATAATATCGACATGGTTTCCATCGAAATCTTTGAACTTCTTCAGTAAGATTCCTGAAATAGTGGGAACAAGCTTCCGCTTTTGCAAAAGTAATCGAAATAAACGGTAAGGAACATACTTGTTTCATGGTTGTAAATTTTGAAAAGGAGTGTCGCTATGGCTGATTCTTTTCTGTTTTATAATCTTTCAGAAGCACAGATGACCTTTCAAGATGTGATGGAACGGCTTAAAGCCTTTGTTCGAAAGGACCCCCGTTCTTCTTATGTGTTATCGATCGGAACCGATTCACAAGTGTACCGCGATTACACAAAGTTTATTACCGCATTGCATTTGCATCGTACAGGCAAGGGAGCTTGGGGCTGCTTGAAAAATCATACAGTCGACAGACCCATACATAGCCTTCGGGAGAAGATTTCGTTAGAAACGGCGTACAGCCAAGAAACGGCCGCTCATATTCTTGATGGGCACTTAATGGATATTACCGATCTGCTCCTGCCCTTTACCGGTGAGGGGGCGGATCTTACCTTTGAGGTTCACTTGGATATTGGGAAAAAAGGGCTTACAAAAGAACTGATTCAAGAAATGACAGGACGTATCACTTCCATGGGGATTGAGGCAAAAATAAAACCGGATTCATACACTGCCTTCAGCTATGCAAATCGTTTCACAAAATAATTCCGGCTGAAATGCCAAGGGAAATGTCGAATTATGCGGTTGACGTTTGTTTTCTGATTACTTATTCTAGCGGTAGAGCTGAAAGTAAGTTGTCTTGCTTTCAGAGGTATTCAGTATAAAACAGGGGGCCTGATTGCGAATGAGTCTTATCGGTGAACGATTTACAGAAGAAGAACAAAAACTTCTGCTGAATATCCTGATCAACCATGAGTATGCCATCGAGCTATTAAGCAGTGAGATCAACGATATAGAGACAGGAACCAAAAACGTTGACGGAACCACCTACAAAAAACTTGTAACGCTATACGACCGATTTCGATTTGAAAATTAATGGAGCACCCTATAATTGATACTCGCTCAAAGAGTATCTTTTTTATTGAAACGAAACTTTTCGACAAATACTGATAAAGTTTATATTATTGTAATATAGGGAATGTATTGTTGAGGAAAATGAAAAGGGGTCGAAAACATGATAAGCTTACAATCAGACCAGCTTCTTGAGGCAACAGTCGGACAATTTATGATTGAGGCGGACAAAGTAGCGCACGTTCAAGTCGGCAACAACCTTGAGCACGCATTATTAGTGCTGACAAAAACCGGATACACAGCCATCCCGGTTCTTGATCCTTCCTATCGTTTACATGGTTTAATCGGTACAAATATGATCATGAACAGCATTTTTGGGCTTGAGCGAATCGAGTTTGAAAAGCTTGACCAGATTACTGTCGAGGAAGTCATGCTGACTGATATTCCGCGCCTCCATATAAATGATCCGATTATGAAGGGGTTCGGCATGGTCATTAATAACGGATTTGTCTGTGTTGAAAATGATGAGCAGGTGTTTGAAGGAATTTTTACGAGAAGAGTGGTTTTAAAGGAATTGAATAAGCATATACGCTCATTGAACAAGTAGGCTTCACGGCCTATTTTTATTATATCCCCAGATCAAGAAAGAAAGCGCATACATAATTTAAACCAGAATAGGGCTTGAATCAGAAACAAAGATTTGATTAGAATGGGAGATAAGAAAAACTTATTGATCATGAAAAGGAGGACGACATGCAGCTTCAAGAGCTTCATATGCTCGTAGTTTTAGCTGAGGAATTAAATATGAGAAAGGCGGCGGAACGGCTTTTTGTATCTCAGCCGGCTTTATCTCAGCGCTTACAAACAATTGAAAAGGCGTGGGGCACAAAAATCTTTTTAAGATCCCAAAAAGGGTTAACGGTAACGCCGGCCGGTGAGAAAATCATTCAGTTTGCGAATGATGTGACGTTAGAGCAGGAAAGAATAAGAGAAAATATTGATGAGCTTGAAGGTGAAATTCACGGCACACTGAAGCTTGCCGTCGCCTCCATAATCGGCCAGCATTGGCTTCCTAAAGTCTTAAAGACGTATGTGGAAAAGTATCCGAATGCAAAGGTCTCACTCATTACGGGCTGGAGCAGCGAAATGCTGAAAAGCTTATACGAGGATCAGGTTCATATTGGCATTATTAGGGGCAACCCAGAGTGGAAGGGCCGTAAAGATTACTTAATGACAGATCACCTGTATTTAGTGGACACTGAAATTTCCTGCATCGAAGATATTGCCCATACAGAACGGCCTTTTATCCAATTTAAAAGCGACAGCACTTATTTTCAGGAAATTCAGCACTGGTGGCATCAAAAATTTAAAACGTCGCCAAAACAGACGATATTGGTTGATCAAATTGAAACGTGCAAACAGATGGCGCTGCATGGAATCGGTTATGCCATTTTGCCGTCTGTTACCCTTCAAAACGAAGATAAAGTCAATAAAATGCCTCTGTTAGACATGAAAGAGCATCCGATCGGACGGGATACATGGCTATTAGGCTATGAACCTGCCTTTGAGCTGAAGCAAGTTCAAGCTTTTGTTCAAGTGATAAAGGATATGCTGGATCAAGAAAATCCATTTTAAAGACAGCGATGTGCTGTCTTTTTTTATTTACACATTGACAATGAAAATCATTATCAGTTAAAGTGATACATATGATATTGAAAATCATTATCAATTGATGAGGTGATAACATGGCTAAAGCCTTGATTACATATGCGAGCATGTCAGGAAATACAGAAGACATTGCCGTAATTATAAAAGAAACGCTTCAGGAATATGAGTTGGATATCGATTGTGTCGAGATAGATGATGCGGATGTGTCTGCTTTGACATCCTATGATTATGTGCTGATTGGCACCTATACATGGGGCGACGGTGATTTGCCTTACGAAGCGGAAGATTTTTTTGAAGAGGTCAAACAGCTTCAGCTTAATGGCTTAAAAACAGCCTGCTTCGGATCTGGAGATTATTCTTATCCGAAGTTTTGTGAAGCGGTCAATTTGTTCAGTGTCATGTTGCAAGAGGCGGGAGCTGCCGTTTACCAGGAAACATTGAAAATCGAACTAGCGCCTGAAACAGATGAAGATGTGGAAAGCTGCCGAGCGTTTGCAAGAGATTTTCTTGCATGGGCAGATTATATGAACAAGGAAAAAATCCATGTTTCATAAAGGAGCGACTGCTGTCACGGCATCGGCATTTCCTGGTTATTTTGTGGCGGTACAAAGAGAAGGCATTTTTCATTATTCTTTGGAGCAGGGCTGGAGAAAGCTTTTTCGTTTGAAAAGCAAAATTCATTGCATCAGTTACATAGGGTCTTACTTATTTGGCGTCGGTGAAAAGGGAACGATCATTCGCTCGTCTGACGAAGGGAAAACCTGGACGATGTCGAGCTTTCCGACAAATGCAACAGTGTGGGCGATTACCGGCCGAAATGATGGATTTGTCTGTGCCCATGGCAAGCATTGCATTTATGTATCGGATGATTTTGGTGTTTCATGGCGCGTAGCCAAACCTTTTGCGGAACTTGATAACCCCCCTGTAATCCGTTCGTTGTGCCTGCACGGCGGCAGTCTTTTCATCGGCACGCAAATACACGAATATTTTGGGGGCATTTGGGCTTACGATTTTAAACGTGATACTGTCCAAATGGTAAAGAAAGAAGAAAACCGGATGACGGCATCCATGCTTGTGTTCAATGAAAATTGGTTAGTGGCGGCGACGGGGTCTGTGAAAGGAAAGCACGGTGCTGTCACTGTACGGAATATTTTGACTGATGAAGAATTCACCATACAATCCAGCATGATCAGAAAAGAAGAATCATTTCTTGATATTTCAGAGGATGATGGAATTATATATGTCACAACGACGCAAGATGAAAATGGTTATTCGAGAATTTACCAGGCTGATCTCGAAGCCCGAGCGTTAAAATGGTTCGATACCATTAAGGGGCATGGGTGGAGAGTGGCTAATCAGAAAGAGAATTTCTTTTGTGCAGGCTTGTATGAATGTAAATTTGTCCAGCCGTACGAAGTTTCAGCAATGATTCATTAGAGGAGGAATAAGGAATTGGGGAAGATTTTGCTCGTTTATGCAACAATGTCAGGCAACACTGAAGCGATGGCAGATTTGATTGAGAAGGGGCTTCAGGAGGCGGAAGTGGAAGCGGACCGTTTTGAAGCGATAGATATTGATAATGCACAGTTGTTTAACGATTATGATCATATTATTATGGGAACCTATACGTGGGGAGACGGAGATCTGCCTGATGAATTTTTAGACCTTGCTGAAGATATGGATGAGATTGATTTTTCCGGCAAAACATGCGCCGTATTCGGGTCCGGTGATACAGCATATGAATTTTTCTGTGGAGCAGTTGATACGCTCGAAGCAAAAATAAAAGAACGCGGAGGCGAAATTGTGCTGCCTTCGGTAAAAATCGAAAATAATCCAGAAGGTGAAGAAGAGGAAGAATTAATGGAGTTCGGGAGACAATTCGCAAAGAAAAGCGGAATCGCTGTCTGACTCACCCACTGGGAACTGCTAAAG
>NZ_JAVAXX010000102.1:0-19729 GCF_042709275.1 Bacillus sp. LR_5
ATCTACCCAGTCATAAATTTTGTTCAGCATGTCACCCTTCCCCCTTAGGCTTTGCTTTTCCAAGATACAGGAAGCCGTCTTTTACTTCTTGCTCATAATGATCAAGAGGCGAAAGCGGCGGCGTGCCCGGGACATTGGTGCCGTCCTTTTCATAGAGTCCGTAATGGCATGGACAAAAGAATTTATTCGGATTTTTAGGATCACTATTCCAGTTCACCGTACACCCTAAATGCTTACAAATTGGCGAAAGCGCTACAATCTCATCCCCGCTTTTGAAGACCCAGGCTGATCTTGACTCTTCTGACTCATACCAGGCATCGACTTGGTTAATTTTGAAATCAAAGCGCTGCGGCTCTTTTGTCAGCTCATCTACGCTGACAACCTGAACCATGTCCTGCTTCCCTGTCGATTTTAATACCGGGTCGAGTGCAAAGCGAACCATAGGCATGAGCATACTAGCCGCCATAAAACCCCCTACGCCTGTGAGCGTATAATTCAAAAATTGACGTCTGGATATATCATGTTTTCCGCCCATAACTTCTCCCCCCTCTAGGTCACCCCTGCAAACTGACTAAAATAGAAAATATTGCAATAACTCTAGACACCCTCATAATATATGAATCTCTCAGCAAGGTCAATATAGCCAAAATATTGTTTATAAGGAAATGTAAGTGTTTTTATGAAGTGCTCCATAACTGTAACAAAACGTTCAAAATTTCAGCAGTGCGTTCATCCAATATTTTTCTTTTTAAAGAGTCATTTAAATGCTCTAATGGAACAGACGGTGTAACAATCATTTTGCCTAACGCATCCTCAGCTCTCCAACTTTCGTCAGATGTGAGCAGGACAACATGCGGAAATTCCGTTATCAGCTCTTCCCGCAAATCCTTAAGCCCTTGAACGGTTATTTCATTTCTATCAACATATGTATAAGGAGGAAGTAAATATACCCGTCCCTTTAACTGCCTTTCAAGTTCTTCTGAGAGAAGCTGCGTAAACTCGCCTTTCTCCGCCGCCATTTTAAAATGGTTATTAACCCTTATGTTAATTAATGGTATGACAGCGGTATCAATGTAATCCTTAGCTTGTAAATAGTCCTTGGCATCAGTGATTCTCCACCTCATCGTTCTCCCCCTTTACGGCAACAAGCCTTGCAATTCACTGCAAGGCTGGTCATATTATGTGAGCTGATTTAATTGGCGCGATAATTGTTCAAATGCCTCTTTATCATGACGATCTAACGCGTCGTCAATGTCTTTTAATAATTTTTCTCTTTGGAATGTGGAAATAGCGTGCTCTAAAATCTGTTCCGCCAATCCCTGATCTTTTTTATTCTCAAAAAGATCTTTCGGAATATGCGGGTTGGACTCCAGCACCGCCGCATATTCAGGTGAGCTGTAAGCCGAACGGAAATTAAGCTGGATAAACAAATCCTGCTGTTTATTTAATCTAATATCATGAAAAGATTTTTCCGCGTCGGTAGTCATGACATTCTCTTTATAGAACCGGAACGGAACTTCTTCAACACAATGTGTTGACATTATAATGCCTCTCGGGCAAAATTCAGCCTGCTCCACAAAATGAACCTTCTCCATGAGAGAATCATGGCTCATTAAGTAGTTCAAGATCCAAACGCACTCTCGGCGCTTTAACTGATAATGGTTTAAAAACCAACGGATAAAATCTTTTTTCTCATTGACAGAAACAGGGGTCTGCATGTAATTCCCTCCTCTATCGTTCGTATAATCTATATACTTATATGTTCCACATGAATGGTTAATATTCCTGCTTATCTAGAAAATTCATCCTCGATTCGCAAAATCGTTTCTTCAAGCTCTTCATTGGCTCCGTCCATTTCAAGAACCTTTTTCAAAAGCGGCAGCGCTTCTTTTTGAAGGCCTTCTTCTAATAGGAAGCTTGCGTATTCATATAAGAAATCTCTATCCTCCCGGTAATGAAGATAGGCAGCCTCAAAGGATTGTTTTGCTTCCTCGTATTGCTCTAATTCAGTATATGCGCTTGCAAGATACCAATTGTATTTCGGATCTTCTTCACCGTAGCTTCGAACCTCTTGAATAAGATCAATGATCTGATCATAATCCTCTTCTTTGTGATACACGGCAAGAAGTGTATGAAGCGCCTCGACAAAGCCCGGATCAAGCGCAAGCGCCTCCTGAAGCAGCTTTTTCCCCTCTTCTGACTTCCCGATTTTTAAGGCCATTTTGGCGGCATAAAGGAAAAGTTCTTTGTTATATTCATCATATCTGATCCCCTCTTTTGCCGTTTTTAATGCCTCTTCATACATTCCTTCAGCTTCATAGCTTTTCGAGAGCGGCATATAAAGTGAAGTATAAGATGGATCAAGCTCCTTTAAATCAGACAGCTGCTTAATAGCTGTTTTCACAAGCCCCGCCTGTAAGGCTGTAAAACCATAGCCGAAAATCGTATTAGGATCAGGATTCTCATCGACAGCTTTCTCATACCATGGAATGGCATCCTCAAATTCACCTGAGGCACTTAACGATTCTGCCAGTCTTTGATGGACATTAACGCCTCCGATCTCACTCTGCTCCTCAGCCGTTGATTTAAAATATTGAACCGCTTTTGCATAGGCTCCCTGAGCAAAGTAAAGTTCTCCCAGTGCAAAATCAATAACAGGTTCATTGTCCAGAATGGACTTTGCCTGTAAAAGCTTTTGTTCACTGACTTCGAATAACCCCTGCATCTGATAAAGATCCGCCATAAGCAGCAAACTTTCCGGATATGATGGATCTGTTTCCGGAATAGTCTCCAGCACAGCGAGGGCTTTTTCTTCTTCGTCAATATCTATTAAAAGTTCAGCGTAGAAATTCGTCAGTTCTGTTTCATTTGGATATAAATCATGTAGATCACTAATCAGTGAAATGGCTTTTTCTACATCGCCCCACTCGTAATAAAGCTGGGCTGCAATGGCTTTATCTTCATCATGCAGCTGTTTTTCAGCCTTCGAGAGCGTGTTGAGGCCTTTTTCTGTTTCACCTGCTTCAACTAATTTTATGGCTTCTTGAATCAATGTATTCAAATCGGACCGGTCCTTTCTTTTCCTATACAACATCAACCATACAAAAAAGCTTTATTTGTTCGGGTTAATCTTATCATAATTCAGACGAATGCCCCCGGCAAATAAGATGCTTCTGTACGGAAGGGAATTATTGAGTCTTATTAGTTTACCAAAAGATCTTGAGATAGAAAATGAAAAAAGGAAGATCGCCCTCTGTACAGTAAAGCAGCTCTTTGACCTGCCGGCTTGTAAGTAAAGCACATCCCCCCTTTTCGTTTTTCTATCCCCTCTATAAGACAAGCTATGTTTTTTCGCCTCGAATTATGATCTGCATAAAAAATCCTGAAGTAAAACTTCAGGATTTTTTCGAAAGCTTATTTAAATGCTCGAAGAAGGTTGGATAAGAAACGTGAATGGCATCCGTGTGCTCGATTTCAATCGGCTCCTCCGTTATACAGGAAGCAATACCAAGCATCATTCCGATTCGATGATCTCCGTGGCTGGACACTGCCGCGCCGCCTTTCAACGTTTGTTTGCCATAAACCTTCATTCCATCTGCTGTCGGTTCAATTTCAGCACCCAGCTTGCGAAGCTCAGAAACAACAGTATCAATACGGTTTGTTTCTTTCACTTTTAGCTCTGCCGCGTCCTTGATAACGGTCGTTCCTTTCGCCTGAGTCGCAAGAAGCGCGATGATAGGGATCTCATCAATTAAACGCGGAATGATATCTCCTCCGATTTCAACTGCCTTTAGAGATGACGTTTCTATAATCAAATCTCCATAAGGCTCTGCACCGCTATCAGCAGATGGTTTGATTTCAAGTTTTGCCCCCATGTTTTGAAGGACATCAATAATACCTGTCCGAGTCGGATTTAAACCTACGTTTTTCAATACAATTCTGCTGTTTGGAACCATCGCGCCAGCAGCAAGGAAAAACGCGGCTGAAGAAATGTCTCCAGGAACAAAAATATCAGCAGCTGTCAGTTTCTGGCCACCAGCAATGGAAACACTCGTTTGATCTGCAGAAAGCTTAACGCCAAAAGCAGAAAGCATCCGCTCAGTGTGGTCCCGAGATTTATGGGGCTCTGTTACAGTTGTTGTGCCCTCAGCCTGTAATCCGGCCAGCAAAACAGCAGATTTAATTTGCGCGCTTGCAACAGGTGATACATAATCAATTCCTTTTAATGAAGCGCCGCTCACTGACAGCGGTGTAAACTCTCCGCCGGCTCTGCCGTCGATTTTAGCCCCCATTTTTTTCAAAGGCTCAGTCACACGCTTCATTGGGCGCTTCGCAATGCTCTCATCTCCGGCTACCGCGCTGTAAAAAGGACGGCCCGCCAATATTCCGAGCATCAGGCGAATCGTTGTACCTGAATTTCCGACATCTAAAAGGCTTTCTGGCTCTTTCAGGGCATCGATTCCTTTTCCATGAATCACGACATCGCTGCCGCTTTGCTCAATGTGAACACCCATTTTTCTAAAGCAATCGATCGTGCTCAGACAATCTGCTCCCGGCAGAAAGTTTTTAACAGTTGTTGTGCCTGCCGCTAGCGCGCCAAACATAACAGAGCGGTGAGAAATGGATTTATCACCGGGAATATGTATTTCTCCATGTAAGGTCTGCACCTTTTCTCGTTTCATTTTTTCCACCTCAATCAGCATAAAAAGTTTCATATTCCGCCCGGGCTTCAATGCATTGTTCTGCCCTTTTGCGGTCGTCATCAGACTGAAAACTGATCCTTAAAATCCCGTTAATATCCTCTCGTGTTTCGATAATGCGGATATTCGTGATACTGATGCGCTCCGCAGCTAAGATCGCTGTTATCTCGGATATCACACCCGGATGATCGGGTACATCCACATATAAATCATAAAATGCAGGTATCGCTCCCTTCTGCCGAAGCGGCAACCCGTCGCGATAATCCTTGGCGGTTTTAAAATAACGAAATAGATTTTCCGCATCTTCTTGTTCTACATATGTACGGATCTTGTCAATTTCACGAATCCACTCATCAAAACGGTCTAAGATTTTATCTTTATTATGTAATAAAATATCCCGCCACATTGCCGGGCTGCTTGATGCAATCCTTGTAATATCTCTGAACCCGCCGGCAGCAAAACGCTTAACAAGCGGATACAGGTTTTCCGAATGATGGGTTTGGTGAACAAGACTAGCTGCTACAATATGCGGAAAATGACTGATAACACTTGTAACGCCATCATGCTCCTCGGGCGACATTTCCACAAAATGGGCATTCGTACCCTTCAGCAGATTTTTTAACTGTTCCACAGCTTGTTTGTCTGTTTTCTGGCCTGGGGTTAAAATATAAAATGCATTTTCAAACAGGAACTCCTTCGCAGCGGCCACTCCTGATTTATGTGAACCCGCCATCGGATGCCCTCCGACAAATTGATAGCGGCTAGGCAGCACTTGATCAGCGTAATCAACCACTTTTTGCTTTGTGCTTCCTACATCCGTAATCAAAAGCTCATGTTCAATTCCTGAATGAGCCAGCTCTTCAAGCATAACCAGTGTTTGTTCAACAGGTGTCGCAATGATTACTGTAGCTGCCTCTTTCGCACCGCTAATAAACGAATCAGCACGATCGTCTATCACGCCTAATTTTAATGCCGCTACCGCCTGTTCATCAGAGATATCGATTCCGATAATCCGTTTGCCGGGATGATTTTTTTTGATGGCTAGGGCAATCGAACCGCCTATCAATCCGAGACCGGCGAGCAATATTGTATCTTTCATTTGATTCATACGTCATCACCTGGTTTATAGACTAAAGAGGTGATATTCGATCACCTCTTATAAAATTTCAGCTAAAATGGCAAGTATTTCTTCATTTTGCTCTTTTGTTCCGATCGTAATCCGGAGTGATGTCGGGAAACCTAATGCATTTCCTGACCGGACGATATAGCCTTTTTCCAGCAGAGCCTGAAACAGTTCATCAGCAGGACGTTTAAAGTCAATTAACACAAAATTTGTCTGTGAAGGGTAGCACTTTAAACCATGAGTTTTCGCAAAATCATAATACTGCTGAAGGCCTGCATTATTTTGCTCGACACAGGAAGCAATAAACGCTTGATCATCAAGTGCGGCAATCGCCGCAGCCTGGCCCAGACGGCTCGTATTAAACGGCTCTCTCGCCGGCTCAATCTGGCGAATCAGGTTCTCGTCAGCAATTCCGTATCCGACTCTGAGCGCTGCCAGACCGTATGCCTTTGAAAATGTGCGCAAAATCATCAAATTGGAATACTTGCTTAAGAGCGGCACGGTTTCCGGGTAATCCTCTGCTGTTACATATTCATAATATGCTTCGTCAAGAACAACAAGGACACGTGAAGGAACGCGCTCCAGAAATGCGAGTAATTCTCCTTCAGATGTATAAGTGCCAGTCGGATTATTCGGGCTGCATATCCAAACGACTTGTGTCTGTTCGTCGATGGCTTCTAACATGGCGTCTAAATCATGTGAGCCGTCGGGACGAAGTGCAATTTCACGCACTTCAGCACCTTCAATAACCGCATTATGTTTATATTGCGGAAAAGTCGGGGCAGCAGTGATCGTATTGGTTTTATTGTTTAGAAATGCCCGGCAGATGATCTGAATGATTTCATCAGAACCGTTGCCGAAAATAAGTGATGTTTCGCTGACATTGAGGTGCTTACTGAGCCTTGTCCGCAAAGCGGCGCTATACCCGTCCGGGTAAAGGGCTAGCTGTTGAATCTCATGATGAAGCGCCTCTTTTGCAGCCTCTGAACAGCCGTAAGGATTCTCGTTTGAAGCAAGCTTCACAACTTTATCCAAGCCATATTCTGATTTCACTGCTTCAATCGGCTTTCCAGGCTGATAAGGCTTCAGCTGTTTTAAATGTTCTTTGATACGCAAATCAGTCACCTCATTTTAAACTGTACAAGCCGCTAAACGCCATTGCATAATCCTCAAACTCCTGCAGCGCCTGATTTCTCGTTTCAGCGCTGATGAGCCGGTCCTTTAATTCTTCTATTTTTCTGACGAGCGCACTTCCCACTACGACACCGTCACTAATTTCATTCATCTTTATGACCTGTTCACGGTTTGATATACCGAACCCTACAGCGACCGGAACAGTGCTGAGATTCTTCACTGTCCGAATGAACGGGTACACGGATGAATTGAACTCATTGCGGACACCGGTCACACCCAGAGAAGACACACAGTAGACGAAGCCCTCGGCTTGTTCAATAATGGTTTTCAAACGGCTTTCGCTTGTCGGCGCAACCAAAGAAATATACGTCACCTCATGGCTTTTACATTCCTCTTGAAGGCTGTTGCTTTCTTCTAGTGGCAGATCCGGAACAAGCAGACCGTCAATATGATTTTCCCGCAGTAAAGCGAAAAAGTATTCTTTGTTCAATTGTAACACAGGATTATAATACGTAAAGAGGATAATCGGAATATTCACTCCGTTTTTTTTCATTTCTCCGCCTAATTCGATTGCCTTTACGATATTCATTCCTTGATCAAGTGCCCGCTTTGAAGCCCTCTGGATCACCGGACCGTCTGCAAGCGGGTCAGAGTATGCAACACCAAGCTCCAATGCTGTGGCGCCTGCTTTTTGGAGTGACTTCGCCAGTTCAATCGAAACCTCAGGAACTGGATCGCCCGCTGTAATAAACGGGATAAACAATTTTTCTGATGGTTGAAGATCCAATTTAAACATGGGCTTTCACCTCTTCTTCCAATACCTTCATTAATGTGTTGACATCCTTGTCTCCCCGGCCTGATAAACAGACGAGAATGAGTTGACCGCGATCCATTCCTTTGGCGAGTTTGAATGCTTTCGCTAACGCATGGGCAGATTCGATTGCCGGCAAAATCCCCTCTTTTTCTGACAAAAGCTTTAATGCATCCACCGCTTCTTCATCAGTGATACTGTCATAAGTGACACGGCCGCTCTTATGCAAGTATGCGTGCTCCGGACCGATTCCAGGATAGTCGAGACCGGCTGAAATAGAGTAGGGCTCAATAATTTGCCCGAACTCATCCTGAATGAGATAAGTCAATGAACCGTGAATAACCCCTACGGTTCCTTTGGAAATAGTGGCGGCATGAAGAGGCGTATCAATTCCTTTTCCTGCTGCTTCAGCACCGATCAGTTCAACATCTTCATTTAAAAATGCCTGAAACATACCCATCGCATTGCTTCCTCCGCCTACACATGCCACTACTTTATCAGGCAGAGTGCCTTCAATACGTTTCAACTGATCCTTCGCTTCCTCTCCGATCATTTTTTGAAATTCACGGACCACTTGCGGATAAGGATGCGGGCCGACAACTGATCCAATCATATAAAAGTGATCCTCACAATGCTGAACCCAGTACCGGATCGCCTCATTTGTGGCATCCTTCAATGTTCCGTTTCCGCTTGTTACAGGCACTACCTCCGCTCCAAGAAGCTTCATGCGGAAAACGTTCAGAGACTGGCGGGCAACATCCTCTTCACCCATAAACACAGTACAGGAAAAGCCGAATTTGGCTGCAACTGTTGCAGCGGCAACACCATGCTGGCCGGCACCGGTTTCAGCAATGATTTTCGTTTTGCCCATTTTTTTAGCAAGCAGCGCTTGACCTAGCGCATTATTGATTTTATGAGAACCTGTATGGTTTAAATCTTCTCGTTTCAAATAGATTTTCGCGCCGCCTAAGTATTCAGTGACTCGATCAGCGTATGTTAATGCAGTCGGCCGTCCGGAATAGTCCTTTAACAGCTTATAATACTCTTCACGAAAAGCGGGATCATCCTTGATTTGTTTAAATGCTGTTTCTATTTCATCTAACGGCTGCATGAGTGTTTCCGGAACAAACTTTCCGCCAAAATCACCGTATCTGCCTATTTCATTCGGATATGGATACATATCGGTTCATCCTTTCTTCTAAAAGCCTCATCAGATTCTGATCTTTTTGTCCGTTTTTTTCAATTCCGCTGGCAAGGTCAATTCCTTCTGGCTGCCATTTCAATAGGCCTGTGATGCTATCCGGATTCACGCCGCCAGCGATAAAGCAGCGTTTACCAATAGCCGCCTGCTGATATTCCGGCACACATTCCCAAGAAAATGCAACACCAGTTCCGCCTCTAGACCCTTTTACAGATGAATCAATCACAAAGCCGTCAACATTATCTTTAAAGCGGGCTATTTCTTGAGTTGTGTTACCTTGATGGTGAAGCGCCTTCCATATTTCACAGCCTGTCAGCTTGCGAAGAGCAGCAGCATCCGCCGGTTTTTCATCACCGTGAAGCTGAATGACGTCGAGCTTCAAGCTCTTGGCTATACGTGACATCGTCTCTATTGATTCATTAACAAAAACACCTGCAACCTGTTTTTCGACACGAGCTTGGTTCAGCCATTTTTTCACATCTTCCGGAGATACTTTTCGTTTGCTTTCAGCAAAAATAAATCCTAGGTAATCAGCCTGTGATTCCGCCGCAAGCTGCAAATCCTTTAGTGACCGAATACCGCAATATTTTAATGCCGGTTTCTTCACAACCTCACTCCCCAAACAAAGCATGGATTGCTTTACGCTGAGAAGTTTGTCTCATCAATGATTCACCGATAAGTACAGCTCGCGCCCCATGTTCATTGACAAATGTTAAATGTTCTAAAGAACCGATTCCGCTTTCGCTGACAAGCAAGGATTCTTTCGGAACGAGAGATGCGATTTGTTCTGTCTGCTTTACAGATGTTTTAAACGTTTTTAGGTTTCGATTATTTACACCGAGAATGTCGGGTGTGAACACTTTCAATATTTGTTCTAGCGTTGATACATCATGAACCTCCACTAGCACGTCCATCCCCTTTTCACTTGCTTCAAGATATAATTCATGAAGGTGTAAGGGATCAAGCACCTCGCCGATTAACAATATGGCATCCGCTCCGATTCTTCTTGATTCCTCTACTTGAAGAGAATCAATAATAAAATCTTTTCTAAGTACAGGAATCGAAACAGCACGCTTTACGTCTGATAAATAGCTGTTTTCCCCTTGAAAAAACGGGGTGTCTGTTAAAACGGAAATCGCATCTGCCTTCGCAGCCTCATAGTCTTTTGCAATCTGCACAGGCACAAAATCCTCTTTAATAAGCCCTTTTGACGGCGATGCTTTCTTCACTTCAGCAATCAACCCGATAAACCGATTCGGGCTTGCCAGCGCCTCCTTAAATGAACGTTTCTCGAAAGGCTGCTCTACCGGCAGAACCAGTGTTTTCACTTCTTCTTTCTTTTGTTTGATGATTTTTTCAAGCATAGATCTCTTCCTCTTTCTGCTTTAGTCGTTCAAGCTGTGCAGCAGCGCCTCCGCTTGTAATCGTTTCTAACGCCAGCTCCGTTCCTTCCTTCAGTGAGGCGGTAATTCCCGCCGTGTAAATCGCAGCACCCGCATTAAAAGCCGTAATAGATAAAGCGGAACTGCTGCTTTTATTTTCAAAAATATTCTGAATGAGATAAGCGCTCTCTTTCGGAGACTGCACCTGTAAATCTTCAAGTCTGCCATTTGTGAAACCGAAATCTTCGGGTGAAACGGTATATTCCCGGCGCTCTCCGTCCTTTAATTCAATCACGTCGGTCGGTGCTGTAATTGAAAGCTCATCTAAACCGTCACGGCTTGATACAAACATAACGTGCTTCGGCTGAAACGTCTCCAGTGCGCTTGCCATCAATCCAGCTTTTTCAACAGAATAGACCCCAATCACCTGACGCTTCGCCTGTAAAGGATTGCTGAGCGGCCCAAGCAGATTAAATACCGTTCTGAAACCTAGCTCTTTTCTAGTACCTGCTACATGTTTCATAGACGAATGGTAAAGCGGCGCAAAAAGAAATCCCATGTTGTTTGTTTCAATGCTGCTTTTGACCTTTTCGGGAGTGGTTTGAATAGAAACCTCTAGCTCCTCTAAAACATCAGCGCTTCCGCTTTTAGAAGAGACAGAGCGATTGCCATGCTTAGCGATTTTCGCGCCAGCTGCCGAGGCAACAATTGCCGAGGCCGTTGAGATATTAAAAGTGGAAATACCGTCTCCCCCTGTTCCGCATGTATCAACAATATCAGGAAGTCCATCGACTGTAAGAGCGTGTGCCCGCATTGCCTTCACAAAACCCGCAAGCTCATCTGGCGTCTCCCCCCGATGAGCAAGAATAGACAATATACCACCCATTTCAGAAGGAGTCATTTCCGCTGCCATCATCATATTCATCAGCGTTTCAGCCTCACCGGCAGTAAGGGTTTTTCCATCAACGCACAATTGTAGAAATCTGTTCATCAGCTTTATCCTCCTTGCTATGAAACATGTCTTCTGCAATATGAATCGTTTTCAGCAACGCACCGGCTTTATTACAGCTTTCTTCGTATTCGGCTTCCGGAACAGAATCAGCAACAATGCCAGCACCTGCCTGTATCGATGCAACGCCGTTCTTTACACTCATCGTGCGAATCGTAATACAAGAGTCGATATTCCCGTCAAACCCAATGTAGGCAATACATCCTCCGTATGTCTCTCTCGGTGTTGGCTCGAGCTCTTGCAAAAGCTGCATGGCACGGATTTTGGGTGCGCCTGTTAAAGTCCCCGCCGGGAAAGCAGACATCAGTGCATCGACAGGATGAACCCCTTTTTTCAATCGGCCTGTAACCACCGAGATAATGTGCATGACATGTGAAAAGGAAACAATTTTTGTGAACTCCGGCACAGAAACAGAACCATACTCTGCTACTCTGCCGATATCGTTTCGGGCAAGATCAACGAGCATGTAATGCTCCGCTTTTTCTTTTTCATCCTTCATGAGTTCAACCTTCAGTCTCTCATCTTCAGCTTTGTCTGCACCGCGTTTTCTCGTACCGGCAATCGGATGGATTTCTAAGTGCCCGTCTTGAACGTGTATTAACCGTTCCGGAGAGCTGCCGACTATTTCTCTGTCTAGCAGTTTCATATAATACATATACGGCGAAGGATTGACGATCCTAAGCACTCGGTATAACTCAAAAGCATCTGCTTTTATCGGCACCTCAAATTTTTGTGATAAAACACCCTGGAAGATATCGCCTGCTTTTATATAGCTTTTGATTTTTTCTACATCAGCCATAAAAGCCGATTTTTCATAATTAGAATATACCGTCTCAAAGCTGGGTGTCTTGTATGAATCAGCAGAGAGAAACAGCTCTTTTATGTTTTTTTGGTCCATCATTTTTTCGATGAGATTTTGGAGCTCCAGATGATTTTGATGGAATACATCCATTTTTTCGTTTTCTGTTTCCTCTCCATTAAGCCTTGCATATTGGATAAAGTGGACGTTTTTGGTTTCATGATCATACGCAATTAATGTCCGGCAAACAAACAGCATGCACTTTTCCATGTCTGTTTCTTTTGTATGCGAAGGAACAGAAGGCTCAATCAGCGGGATCATATCATAGCTTAAGTACCCGACAGCTCCGCCGACAAAAGGAATGCCAAGCTGAGGTGTTTTGATTTTGTATGTGGTATTCATCCAGTTCAGCACTTCTTTTAGTTCATTTCCTGTGTAAAGAGATTTGCTGTCCTGATCAGCGGCCGAAAAACGGCCCTGCTCTTCTTTAATTGTGAGAAATGGATTCAGGCCGATAAATGAATATCTGGACCAAGTGGATGTATCTTCCTTGCTTTCAAGAAGATACGTAATCTCCCTGTCAAGCTTCTCTATCATTTGAATGGGTGTCAGTGTATCGACTGTGAAGGTCTCCACAATCGGTATCGTGTGGTGGGACAAGCTGTCCTCTAAAAATGCGGAAATGTTTGATTGGAAATTCATTGCTCTCACTCCTTATGGCAAGGAGAATGAGAAGATGGCATGAGAGGATAAAATACTATATAACAAATAAACCCAAAAGAAAGACTTCTTTTGGGTAGAATAAACATAATGTCTCAGCTCAACTAAACTCATTCTCTGCTACCCTATTCTCTAACTCAACTCATTCTAATTGCTTTATACACACTCTTGTGTATTTCTAAGCTGTTCTTATCGTATTACAATTCAGTATTTTTTGTCAATGATAAATCGGGCCTCAATACGACGGCTTTTTCTAAATATACATGTCTGATCTGATCCTGAGGGACATCTGTCTGGACCGTCATCATGACTCTTATGCACTTTTTCAGACCGCCTGTTACGTCCATTTCCTGCATACATGTTACCGGTACATACTGCCATCCTGAAAGCTCGCGAACAGCTTTTGCCGGGAAAACAGCGTGCAAATCAGGTGTAGCCGACAGAAGCATTTGAACAACATCTTCCGGTTTTGTATGATTTTCTTCTATGATTTTCTCTAACAGCTGTTTTGTTTTTTGTAAAATTTCTTCTTCAGTATCCCGTTCAACTGTAGTTGCTCCGCGAATTCCGCGAATCATCATGATGTCTCCTCCAATCGCCATTTGTTCAGCCAGCTCTCAAGTTCATTTCTGGAAAATGTATGATCAGCAACTTTCCCTAATTCGTTGAGCACAATAAACTGAATCTTCCCGCCACGGGTTTTCTTATCATTCATCATACGGTCCAAGAGAACCGAAGTTTCCGTCTCTTTTCTGATTTGACTTGGATAACCCAGGCTTTTTAGCCAGCTGACCAAACGTTTTCTGTCCATTTCACAGCCTACAGTCTTTTCGCTTATATATAAAGCAAACTGCATTCCGAGGGCTACGGCATCACCGTGAGTGATCTGCCCGTATCCATATTCCGCCTCAACGGCATGACCGAGCGTATGCCCGAAGTTTAAGTAAGCTCTTATCCCCTCTTCTTTTTCATCCTGCTGAACGACAGACGCTTTAATTGAAATGCCTTTAAA
This sequence comes from Bacillus sp. LR_5, assembly GCF_042709275.1. Taxonomy (NCBI): domain Bacteria; kingdom Bacillati; phylum Bacillota; class Bacilli; order Caryophanales; family Bacillaceae; genus Bacillus; species Bacillus sp. LR_5. Next base: position 13,892 of record NZ_JAVAXX010000102.1, read on the forward strand.
AATCATGTCATTCAGCTGATCATTAGTGATATCACGCAGTGAGTGGATATTCAGCAACTCCTCCAGAAACGCTCTGTCATAGATAAAAGCGTGTTTAATCACTTCTGCCATTCCGGACCTAAGCTCTTTTTCAGGCAGAGAACGCAGGAAATCTGTATCATAGAGCACGGCTTTCGGCTGATAAAACGCACCGATTAGATTTTTTCCAAGCGGATGGTTCACGGCTACTTTTCCTCCGACTGCGCTGTCATGCGCCAAGAGCGTCGTAGGCATTTGGATGAAATCAATGCCGCGCATAAAAGTGGCAGCCACAAAACCGGCAAGATCCCCTACAACACCGCCACCGAATGCGATGATGCATGAGGAGCGATCCAAATGAAAACGAATCGCTTCACTCTGCAATTTTGTGTACATGTCCATGGATTTTGCCTGCTCTCCACTCGGTACTGTCACTTTTTTCACAGGCCATTTATCTTGCAGCAAATGGAGCATTTCCTCACCATACAGGCGGTCCACTTCTTCATCCGTGACAAGCATAATCCTTGTTAAAGGCCTGTTTAAAGAGGTTAATAGTTCGCAAGCCTTTTTTCTGATACCTTGTCCGATAAAAACAGGATATGACGAGGAAGCAGTTTGAACATGCAGTGTCTTCATTAAAATTCCCTCGACAGTTTTCTCATATTCTCCACATTTTCTCTAATGCGGTCAATTTGATCTAATCCGAATTGTTCAACGACTGCGTTCGCAATTTCCCAAGCGACAGCCGCTTCAGCGACTACACTTGCCGCAGGAACAGCACAGCTGTCTGAACGTTCAATGCTGGCGGAAAACGGTTCTTTCGTTTCAATATCGACACTTTTCAGCGGTTTATACAAAGTCGGAATCGGCTTCATGACTCCGCGGACAATGATTGGCATCCCTGTCGTCATGCCGCCTTCCAGTCCGCCAAGTCTGTTAGTAGCACGGGTGTATCCTTTTTCCTCGTCCCAAATGATCTCGTCATGGACTTCGCTTCCATTTCGGCCTGCCGCCTCAAATCCGATCCCGAATTCCACACCTTTAAATGCATTAATTGACAGTACAGCGGCAGCAAGCTTGCTATCCAGTTTGCGGTCATAATGGACATAGCTGCCCACGCCTACCGGCATTCCCTCGACAATGACTTCTACTATTCCGCCGATGGAATCTCCGTTTGCCTTTGCTTCATCAATGGCAGCCATCATTTTTTTGCCTGCCTCTTCATCGTAGCATCTGACAGGAGACTCTTCCGTTACGCGCTGCAGGTCTTCAATTGACGTATATTCTGTTTTTTCAGCTTTAACAGCGCCAATTTGCAACACGTGGCCCGCCACCTTAATGCCAAGCTCAGAAAGAATCTTTTTAGCTACAGCCCCTGCCGCCACTCTGACAGTTGTTTCCCTTGCTGAAGAACGCTCAAGCACATTTCTCATATCACGATGATTATATTTAATTGCACCGTTTAAGTCAGCGTGCCCAGGTCTAGGTCTGGAAATCTGGCGCTTCATTTCCTTTTCTTCATCTTCTGTAATTGGAGCGGCGCCCATGATTTTTGTCCAATGCTTCCAATCGTTATTTTCAACTACGAGAGCAATTGGTGAACCGAGTGTACGTGCATGGCGCACCCCGCTCATAATTTTGGCCTGGTCTTTTTCGATCTGCATGCGGCGGCCGCGGCCGTGTCCTTTTTGGCGTCTGGCAAGCTCAAAATTGATATCTTCCTCCGTTATGTAAAGCCCGGCAGGTACACCCTCAATAATGGTTGTCAGTTGGGGGCCGTGTGATTCTCCGGCTGTTAAATATCTCATGACTTCTTCTCCCTTCATCGCATTAACGCTTTTAAGTAAGACTACTATAACATATTTTTCAGCAAAAAGTCAGTCTATCTTTTTTGATAAAAGAATGTATCGGCTGGGACTAGGCCAAATTTCTCGGGATTGAAGATTTGCTCGGTGCTGCCGACAAAAAGAACTCCATTCTTCTTCAAGCTATGTGCCATTTTTAAATACAGCTCTTCCTTCGCGCTTTCTGTAAAATAAATAAATACATTGCGGCACACGATTAAGTCAAAGTCTTGTTCATAACGATCCGCCAGCAAATTGTGCTTTTTGAATGTAATATTCTTTTTGATTTCCGTTTTCACTTCATAACTTCTATTTGCGTTTTGCGTAAAATAACGATCTTTCACAGATAGCGGCACTTCCTGTAAAGACCGCTCCTGATAAACGCCTTTTTTCGCTTTTTCCAATGCTTTTTCATCAATATCCGTCGCTAAAATCTGATAGCCCGGAAGACCTTTTTGCTGGTCCAAAAGCATGGCAAGCGTGTATGGCTCCTCCCCCGTTGAGCAGGCGGCACTCCAAATTTTTAAAGGCCTAGAGGTCTTGATTAACGGCAGAATTGCAGTCTCAAGAACTTCCCATCTTTTATAATTACGATAAAATTCTGAAACATTGATCGTCATTCTGTCCAATGTTTCATTTAAGAGAGCTTGATCCTTTTCCAATGCCGCAGCAAAGTCCTTAAAGCTTTGGAACCCCTTTTTCTCATAAAGTGACGTTAGCCTTCTCTTCATTTGTGCTTCTTTATATAGTGTTAAATCGACTCCGGTTAATTGTTTCCATTTCGTTGTAAATACGCTGTATGTATCCATCTCTACTCTCCCAGTCTCGCTGTCTTTTTGTCCTAGTATAGCTTGTTTTATCAGGAAATTGTATTGTTTCAATAAAAAAATCAGCTTTTCAGCTGATTTTAGATCGTTGGGAAAGGCAGAGGTCTGATGCACACTGCCATTCAACCCTTTATTCACTTTAATGTAAACCTTTACAAAACAGATCAAAAACCGGCGGCGTTATATGATGCCGGCTCTGTTGCTTATTTTCACAATGATTAATAGATCCAGCCTGCCATAAGCTGCTGATATGATACTAATTCTTCATTCTTAAAGAAAATGTTAATCTCGCGTTCTGCACTTTCGAGAGAATCAGAGCCGTGGATGATGTTTTTTCCGACAAACATGCCATAATCCCCACGAATCGTACCAGGTAAAGCTTCTTTAGGGTTTGTTTTCCCGATCAGCTGTCTCGTCACTTCAATGACATTTTCGCCTTCCCACACCATTGCGAATACAGGTCCTGAAGTAATAAACTCAACGAGCTCTCCGAAGAAAGGCTTACCTTGATGTTCGGCGTAGTGTTTCTCAGCCATTTGTTCAGTCACTCTCATTAACTTGGCGCCAGCTAATTGTAAGCCCTTACGTTCGAATCTAGATAAAATGTCCCCAATGAGCTGACGTTGGACACCGTCTGGTTTCACCATGATAAAAGTCTTTTCCATCATATTCTCCACCCCATCATTATGTATGTATAGGCTTTCACACTGCACACCGAAATCGTAACATCTTTCTGATAATTAATCAATCCGGGGCGGAGAAATTTCTTAATATCTACAAAAATTAAAATTTTCTTTTACCGATATATTTTGCGATGGCTGCAAGAGACGAGCGCGCGCGCCCTCGAGGAAGCGTGTTTAATTTCTGAAAAGCTTTCTGCAGATACATTTCGCTTACTGCCATAGATGCTTCAATTGCATCTGTTTTTTTGATTTCTTCAATGATTGGTTCAAGCTGTTCCTGCGTTGTCTCACTGTTAATCAATTTAAGCTGGTTTTTTAATGCAGGATTTTTCAGGGCATACAGCACTGGCAATGTGACGTTTCCTTGAAGCAAATCTCCTCCAACGGGTTTACCCAGTTCTTCTTCAGTTGAAGTAAAATCAAGAATATCATCAATAATCTGATAAGACATGCCGACGTAATACCCAAACCAGTACAATGCCTTATGAATCTTCTCATCAGCTCCAGACGCAATAGCACCAAGCTGGCAGCTGACCGCGATCAAGAGAGCCGTTTTTCTTTTGATACGGCGGAGATACGTTCTGAGATTTTGTTCCATGTTGTATTTGTCTTTGATCTGCTCAATTTCCCCTAGACAAACTTCAACGATCGTCTGTGACAAAATCCTATGGGCTTTCGGTTCGTTAATTCTCGTCATCATTTCAAGAGATCCCGCAAGCATATAATCGCCTGTGTACATCGCAATACGATTGTCCCACTTTGCTTTGATTGTCGGTTTTCCTCGGCGAAGCTCCGCATCATCAATGACATCATCATGAACCAAAGATGCCATGTGAATCATTTCCAGAGTGACGGCGACATATTTAATCTTATTAATATCGTAATCGCCAAACATGCCAGAAAGCAGCACGAAAACAGGCCGAATACGTTTCCCTCCGGCCTGCAGCAGGTGAAGACCTGCCTCGCTTAAAAGCGGGTAATCGGAACGTACGGTTTGTTCAAGTTCTCTTTCGATTACATCAATATCGTCATTTAAAAAAGAGTAGGCCATTTTAAATTTCATATCATTCACCCAAACATCTGTGTTTTCATTTCCATCCGATATGCGTGGCAGCGACTCCGCCAGTAAACGAATGATATTTAACATTTTTCAGGCCCGCCTCTTCAAACAGGCCTGCCAGTTCCTTCATTCCAGGGAAATCTCTGGCTGATTCTTGAAGCCAAGAATATTCTTTATAGCTCTTCGCAAACAGTTTCCCGAAAAACGGCATAATATACTTAAAGTACATAAAGTAAGCCTGTCTGAATCCGAACATTTCCGGCTGGGACGTTTCCAGACATACCACCTGCCCGCCCGGCTTCACTACACGTCTCATCTCTTTCAGTACAGTCAAGTAATCAGGGACATTGCGGAGCCCGAAGCCAATGGTGACATAATCAAATGTATCATCATCAAAAGGAAGCTCCATCGCATTTCCGTGCAGCAGTTCAATTTGGCTGAATCCGCCGTCTTTTACTTTCTGCTCGCCGACACTCAGCATATTTTCACTGAAATCCAAGCCCTTGATCTCGCCGCTTTTGCCGGCCGCTTTTGCAAGAGCGATCGTCCAGTCAGCCGTTCCGCAGCAGACATCAAGTGCTTTTGCGCCTTCTTTTACATTCATGATGCGCATCGTTTTGTCGCGCCATTTTTTATGCTGCTGAAAACTGATGACAGAGTTCATTTGGTCATAATTTTTATATATTTTTTCAAATACTCCGTGTACGCGCTGTTCTTTTGAGTCCTGCATAATGGTTTACCCTTCTTCCACTTTCTGATGATAGGTTTGATCTTGGCTGATTGTCTTCAGACGGTTTATTAAAATGTTCTGAATAGGTGAATTTAGAGGCAGAAGTGACTCAATGCTGTTTTTCGCTTTTTTAAAACAATCTTCTAATATCTCTTCTTTTGTTTTTCCCAGCTGTATAAAACTGCCGATCACATCCAGAAATGCATCATTTCCGTTCATAAGCCGCTTAAATACAAAAAAATCACTCGACAGCTTTTTCCAGCGCGGAAGGTTGAAGTGTTCCGCCACACGATGGAATAAAGCTGATTCAACGATGCCGACACTTTCGAAAAAATCGTTTTCGTCCTTGAAAGAACGGTCATACAGACGAATTTTATGTTCGTTGATTTCTTTAATGGCTGTAGCAAGCGTCCGAATCATGTAGATATCCTTCATTTCAGATAGTAAAGAGTAGTACAGCCCGCTGAAATAATCGCCCGCGAGAACAGTCAATTGGCGGTTTTTGTTTTCGTCTCGTTTTATGACTCTAGCTGTCGTCACTTCATCATGGGTATCAAGGGCGCTTTGTACAAGCATCGCTGTTACAATATAATTTTCTCTGTCGTTGTTTTTTATGTCAGCTTCTTCAAATAAAGCATGAAAAAGAAGAAGCTTATCCTCATCAATTTTCGGCGCG